>NZ_LEKI01000122.1:0-18111 GCF_001029525.1 Nocardiopsis sp. RV163
GGTCCGGACGTCGTGGTCATGGTCTCCGCTTTCCATGGGGGTGGCGGGGTGGCGGACCGCGTGGCGGGAACGCGATCCGTGTCGCCGCAACTCTAACGCCTGCGGCGGCCGGGGCCCGGGGGTCCGCGCCGCGGTCCGCAACCCCGTTCCGTACCCCTCCCCCGAGGCCATGGAAAACAAAACGGACTTTTACGACGTAGATCTTTAAAGGTGCAGAAGAAGGGGCGCCGGCCCGGGAACCGGCGCCCCTCACCGCGGCCCGGGCCGCCCTACAGCTCGAAGGCCTCCGGCGGCGGGCAGGAGCAGACCAGGTTGCGGTCCCCGTAGGCCTGGTCGATCCGGCCGACCGGCGGCCAGTACTTGTCCGTGCGCAGCGACGACAGCGGGTAGGCCGCCTCGGCGCGCGTGTAGCCGTGCGACCACTCGTCGGCGGTCACGGCCTCCGCGGTGTGCGGGGCGTTGCGCAGCGGGTTGTCCCGCGCGTCCCACTCCCCCGAGGCCACCTTGTCGATCTCGCCGCGGATCGCGACCATCGCCTCCACGAAGCGGTCCAGCTCGGCGAGGTTCTCGCTCTCGGTCGGCTCCACCATCAGGGTGCCGTTGACCGGGAACGACATCGTCGGCGCGTGGAAACCGTAGTCCATGAGCCGCTTGGCCAGGTCCTCGTTGCTGATGCCGCTGGCCTTCTGGAGCGGGCGGACGTCCACGACGCACTCGTGCGCCACCAGGCCGCCCGCACCGGTGTAGAGCACCGGGAAGTAGGGCTCCAGCCGCTTGGCCAGGTAGTTCGCTGACAGCACCGCGGTCTCGGTGGCCGAGCGCAGCCCCTCCTCGCCCATCATCCGCACGTAGGCCCAGGAGATGGGCAGGATGCCCGCCGAGCCGAACGGGGCCGCCGAAACCGGGCCGACCCCCGTGTGCGGGCCCGCCTCGGGCTGGCCCGGGTGGTTGGGCAGGAAACCGGCCAGGTGCGAGCGGACCGCGACCGGGCCCACTCCCGGACCGCCGCCGCCGTGCGGGATGCAGAAGGTCTTGTGCAGGTTGAGGTGGCTGACGTCGGCCCCGAACTCACCCGGCTTGGCCCAGCCCAGCAGAGCGTTGAGGTTGGCCCCGTCCACGTACACCTGGCCGCCCGCCTCGTGGACAAGGCGGCACACCTCGGTGACGGTGTCCTCGTACACGCCGTGCGTGGACGGGTAGGTGATCATGATGGCGGCCAGGTCGCCGGCGTGCTCGTCGGTCTTGGCGCGCAGGTCCTCCAAATCGACGTTGCCGTTGTCGTCGCAGGCCACCACGGCCACGCGCATACCTGCCATCACGGCGCTGGCGGCGTTGGTACCGTGCGCGGAGCTGGGGATCAGGCAGACGTCGCGGTGGGCCTCACCGCGCGAGCGGTGGTAGCCGCGGATGGCCAGCAGCCCGGCGAACTCGCCCTGGGACCCGGCGTTGGGCTGGAGGGACACCGCGTCGTAGCCGGTGACCTCGGCCAGCCATGCCTCCAACTGGCGGATCAGTGCCAGGCTTCCGGCGGCCTGGTCCAGCGGCGCCAGCGGGTGCAGTCCGGCGAACTCGGGCCAGGTGACGGGCTCCATCTCCGCCGTTGCGTTGAGCTTCATGGTGCACGAGCCCAGCGGGATCATCGTGCGGTCCAGTGCCAGGTCGCGGTCGGAGAGGCGGCGCATGTAGCGCAGCAGCGAGGTCTCGCTGCGGTGGGTGGCGAACACCGGGTGGGTGAGGTAGTCCACCTGGCGGGACAGCTCGACGGGCAGGCGGTCGGCGTCCTCGTCCGCGCTCAGGCGCACGCGCGAGGAGCCGCGCTCGGCCTCGCCGAAGGCCGCCAGGACCTTCTCCAGGTCGGCCTCGGTGGTGGTCTCGTCCACGCTGACGCCGACCGTGTACTCGTCCGCGGCCAGCAGGTTGTACCCGGCCTCTAGGGCGGACTCCACGACGCGGGCGGCGCTGGGCACGCGCACGCGCAGGGTGTCGAAGTAGGCGTGGTGCAGGACCTCGAAACCGCGCTCGGCGAGCGCGTCGGCCAGGGCGGCGGTGCGGGTGTGCACCTGGCGGGCGATGGCGCGCAGGCCGTCGGGGCCGTGGTAGACCGCGTACATCCCGGCCATGACGGCGAGCAGGACCTGCGCGGTGCAGATGTTGCTGGTGGCCTTCTCGCGGCGGATGTGCTGCTCGCGGGTCTGCAGCGCCAGGCGGTAGGCGGGCTTGCCCGCGTTGTCCACCGAGACGCCGACCAGGCGGCCGGGGAGCTGGCGGCGCAGCTTCTCGCCGACGGCCATGTAACCGGCGTGGGGGCCGCCGAAGCCGAGCGGGACGCCGAAGCGCTGGGTGGAGCCGACGGCGATGTCGGCGCCCAGGTCGCCGGGGCTGCGCAGCAGCGTCAGGGCCAGGATGTCGGCGGCCACCACCGCGAGGGCGCCGCGCTCGTGGGCCTGGGCGACGATCGGGCCCGGGTCGCGCACGGCGCCGCTGGAGGCGGGGTACTGCACCAGGACGCCGAAGGCGTCGCCCTCGGGCAGGCCCCGGGACAGGTCGGCGACCACGACCTCGATGCCCAGGGGTTCGGCGCGGGTGCGCAGCACGTGCAGGGTCTGGGGGAAGACGTCGGCGTCGACGACGAAGACGTCGGCCTTGCTCTTGGAGGCGCGGCGGGCCAGGATCATGGCCTCGGCGGCGGCGGTGGCCTCGTCGAGCAGGGAGGAGCCCGAGACGGGCAGGCCGGTCAGGTCGGAGACCATGGTCTGGAAGTTGAGCAGAGCCTCCAGCCGGCCCTGTGAGATCTCGGGCTGGTAGGGCGTGTAGGCCGTGTACCAGGCGGGGTTCTCCATGATGTTGCGCAGGATGACCGGCGGGGTGAGGGTGCCGTAGTAGCCCTGGCCGATCAGTGAGGTGCGCACCTGGTTGCGGGAGGCCAGGTCGCGCAGCTCGGCCAGGGCCTCGGCCTCGCTCAGCGCCGGGGGCAGGTCCAGCGGCGCGCTGCGTCCGGGGCCGGTGAGGATGGACTCGGGCACGGCGTCGGCCATGAGTTCGGCGGTGGAGCCGTAGCCGACCGCCTTGAGCATCTCCTGGACCTCGGCGGGCGTGGGGCCGATGTGGCGGTCGGCGAACACCCGGGCGGGCGCGCTCGGGGTGTGCACGGGCTGGTCTGGCACGGAGACCTCCTGGTGACAGGGCCGAGTCGGGTCGGCGGTGTTCCTCACGGTCTCCCCCTCTGTCACCGGGCACGGGGGTGCCCAGGCTTCAGAGCGGCCTCCTCCACGCGGTCCATGGTGCCTGAGAGGTTACTGGGGAGTATTGCCCCGTCGGCGCCCCGTTGCGGGGTCTCTCTCGCGCGGTGTCGACAGCCAGCTGACGATCTGTACGTGTGTACAAGCAGGGTGAATGTCGTTTTTCATCCCTGTTGTGACTACGACCGTACTCGATCGTCGCCTGGGGTAGCGCTCTCGGGCAGGCGTTTCTCGCACATCACACCGAGAGCCTGGAGGTTCCTCCGAATAACCGCGGCCCCGAAGCGCCCGCGCCCCGGCCGGCTCGCGACCGCCCCGGGGGCTTTTGGCGGCGCCTGTCGGTCTCAGCCGGTGCGGCGCTCCCGGCGGCGCCTGGCCAGCTCGTCCACGGGCTGGGGCGGGGCGGCGGGCAGGTCGGCCCGCTCCTCCGCGGGCACCACGCCCAGAGCTTCCTCCACCTCGCGCCACACGTTGCCCAGCGCCAGGCCGAACATGCCCTGACCGCGCTGCATGAGGTCCACGACCTCCTCCGGGGAGGTGCACTCGTAGACGCTGACGCCGTCGCTCATGAGGGTGATGCGGGCCAGGTCGGGGGCGGGCCGACCGCGCAGGTGGTCGACCGCGGTGCGGATCTGCTGAAGGGATATCCCGGTGTCCAGAAGCCGTTTGGCGACCTTGAGCAACAGGATGTCGGGAAGGCTGTACAGGGGGGCGTTGTGGGCTCCGGTGAGCACGCTCGGCTCCACCAGGCCGGTCCTGGCCCAGTAGTCGAGCTGGCGGTAGCTGATCCCGGCGGCCGTACACGCCGCGGGGCCCCGATACCCGACGTCCATAGGCAGCGCCACCAAGTCCTCTTCGCACAGTAGGCCCTGCTGCCCCGCTAGCCGCAGCGCGGACCGCCTGTCATGGGGATCCCGCTTGCCGCTCGCTACCGCCACGCCGACCTCCGGCTTCTCGTCCCACGGCGGTCTCGACAGGGGATGTCCACTCAGGGAACGGGTGCGCCGTGGGTTCCACTGCACTGAAGGTAGGACGGCCGACCGGCAGCGTCAACGACACCGCGCGGCGCGTCGCCAAGTGCGCGCGGCGCCGGTGTGCCGGGGCCTCCCCGGTGGCGCCCGACGCGCAAGCGGGGTTTCGGCCCTGATCATCGCGACCATTTCCGTTACCCAATCTATCACCGGCTCCGCGGACGAAGCCGCAGGTCGGGGCGTGTCCTCCCCGGCGCGCGACATCACCGCGGCACGGGACCCGCGCCTGTGCGCGGGCCCCGGGGGGATGCACGTGCGCCACGAACCTACTCGGCGCGCCTGCCGAAGTCCTCGGGCGAGATGTTGTCCAGGAACTCCCGGAACGCCTCGACCTGGTCCTCCTGCTCGTCCGGTATGGGCATCCCGGCCTCGTCGATCACGTCCTCGTGCGCGTAGATGGGCGTGCCCGTCCGTAACGCCAGGGCGATCGAGTCGGAGGGGCGCGCGCTCACCTCCACGCCGTTGCTGAAGACCAGCTGGGCGTAGAAGATGCCGTCGCTGAGGCCGGTGATGTTCACCGTCTTGAGCCCGGTGTCCAGGGCGTCGAGGACGTCCCGGAACAGGTCGTGGGTGAGCGGTCTGGCCGGTGCGACGCCCTGCTGGGCCAGCGCGATCGCGGTGGCCTCCACACCGCCGATCCAGATCGGCAGGTAGCGGTCGCCTTCGGATTCCTTGAGCAGGACAATCGGCTGGTTCGAGGGCATCTCAACACGGACGCCGACGACCTCCATGTGCTTCACAGCGTCTCCGTCCCACGAGTCGTGATGCCGGATGGGCGCTCGTCCCTGCTCCCGCTGCGGATCAGGACCCGAGGGCGAAATCGGCACCCTTCGTTACAAAGCTCTCCGGCGGCGGGGGGCCGCAAACCTCATCGGCCCACCCGCCGCTCCCGCGGCCGTCCCCGCGCCGGTCAGCGGCGCGGTTTGGTCAGCAGGACCATCCGGAACTTGCCGATCTGGATCTCGTCTCCTCCGCCGAGCTGGGCCTCGTCGACCGGCTCGCGGTTGACGTAGGTGCCGTTGAGGCTGCCCACGTCGCGGACTCCGAACCCGTCGCCGCGGCGGAAGAACTCCACGTGGCGCCGGGAGACGGTGACGTCGTCCAGGAAGATGTCGCTGTTGGGGTGGCGACCGGCGGTGGTCACGTCACTGTCCAGCAGGAAACGGCTCCCGGCGTTGGGGCCGCGCCTGACCACCAGCAGCGCCGTGCCCGGCGGCAGAGCGTCGGGGTTGGCGGGGTCGTCGCCGCCCAGTTCGTCGCCGGACTCCTCCTCTTCCAGGGCCTGTATGCCCGAGAGGGAGATGGTGGACGTGACGTCTCCGCCGGAGTCCCTGCCAGTGCCGGGTCGGGGGCCCTGCTGTTCGGCTCTGCGGATCGGGGTTCCGCAGTGGGAGCAGAAACGGGCATCATCCGCAACGGCGTGACCGCACTGCGTGCAGTAAACGCTCGACATAGGTCGGCTCGGCCTCCTACCGCACGGGGCGGTGCTTGATTGGGCTGATCGGTGGCACGTACCGGGCGTCGGGCGGGCGCTGGGCCCGCACGCCGTCCGTTACGGGGTGAGGCGGCCCGCTGTCGCGGCAGCGGTGCGCCTCACGCGGTCGGTCGCTAGGTCTCATCCCCCGTGTCGCACTCCTTGTCACCACCGGTGAGGGTGTCCGCCGTTGCCGGGATACCCGGTCCGGTGGGCGACGCGGCGCTTCGGGGAACACTCGACTTTAAACCATATCCCTGTCCAGGAAGGGTTTTGCTCCTCCCCCGCCCGCTGTGGACGACCCGCCTGGAACGGATCGCCGAGTGGTGTGCCCGTCGTCGCGGAGGGTGTCCGGCGACGGCGGAGGGCCGGGTCGGGGCAACACGCCTGTCCTGGTGCTGATGCCGTGTCGGCGGGTTTGGTTCTCCACGGATCCCCCTGGATTCGCACCGACTTCGCCGAACCGCCACGACCTGCCTGTATGCCCATTTTAACCCGCGGGGTCACGCACGGTAGGGCCCGCGCCCGCGCACCGTGCGTGACACCGGGGCCACGCGCCGCGCGGGCGCGGACGGAGGACCCGTCCGCGCCCGCGCGGCCAGCCTCAGCCCTCGGCCCGTTCCACGACGGCCGCCCACTCGTCCAGCAGACGGTGCGCGGTGTCGGAGTCGGGACCTTCAGCCCAAAGATGGGTGACGGCCTCCGCGGTGTCGGGGAGGACCAGGGCCCAGCTTCCGTCCGGCTCGATCACCCGGACGCCGTCGGTGGTGTCGAGTTCGCGGCCGCCAGCCGCCTCCACGACCGCGCGCATCACGCTCCCCTTGACCGCCCACGGGGTGGGCACCGAACGGCGCAGCAGGTGCGCCCGGGGGATCGTGCGGTCGATCTGGCTCAGCGAGCGGCGGGTCCTGGCCACCAGCGACAGCAGCCGCACGAAGGCGGCGATGGCGTCGCTGGTGGGGCTGAACCGCGGCACGATGAACCCGCCGCGGCCGTCGCCCGCGAAGATGACGTCTTCCTGGGCCTGGACCGCCTTGGTCAGCTCGTCGGTGGCGGTGGCCGTCCAGTGGACCTCGACCCCGTGCGAGGCGGCCACGGTCTCGGCGACGCGGGTGGTGGTGACGGGCAGGGCCACCGTCCCGCTCCCGTACTCGGCGCAGACCAGCTCCAGGACGACCAGCAGGGCCCGGTCGTTGTGGACCAGGTCGCCGCTCTCGTCCACGATGGAGAGCCGTTCGGCCACGGGGTCGAAGCGCACGCCGAAGTCGGCGCCCGACCCCGAGACCAGCTCGCCCAGCCGCGCCAGGTCGCGGTTCTGCTTGGCGACGGTGTCGGTGGGCGAGGACTCGTCCAGCCGGTTGTTGACGGTGAGCACGTCCACGCCGATCCGGCCCAGCAGGGAGGGCAGGATGAGCGAGCCGCTGCCCCCGGCGCAGTCCACCACGACCTTGAGCTCGGCCTCGGCGACTCCGGATGTGTCCACCTTGCGCAGCAGCTCGTGGGAGTAGCTCTCCACGTTGCGCGACGGGAAGGTCAGCTCGCCGATCTCGCCGGGGAAGGCCCGGCGGTACTCGGCGCGGGAGAAGACCCGGTCGAGCTTGCGCTGGGCGCCGGGCGACAGGTCGGCGCCGTCGCCGTCCAGGAACAGGATGTCGACCGACTCCGGGTCGCCCGGGGTGGTGCGCACCGTGATGCCGCCGCTGACGCCGCTCTGGGAGGTGTGGAAGCGGGCCACGGGCAGCGGCACCACCTCCAGGTCGCGCACCTCGATGGCGGCCGCCGTGAGCGCGCTGATGATCGCGCGCTTGAGCGTGCGGGCGGCGCGCGAGACGTCACGCGAGGTGGTGACGATCGCGCCCTTCTTCAGCGTGGTGGCGTAGGCGTTGGCCAGGCGCACCGCCAGTTCCGGGGTGATCTCCACGTTGATCAGGCCGGACACGCCCCTGGGGCCGAACAGCGAGCGCTGCCCGCGCGACTCCCAGATGACGTTTGTGCTGACCACCGCACCGGCCTCGATGGTCTTGAACGGGTAGACCTTGACGTCGTTGTGCAGGTAGGCCTCGGACTCGACGACGCAGTCCTCGCCCACGACCGCGCCCTCCTCGATCCGGGCGGCCGCCATGACGTCGGTGTTCTTGCCGATGACGGCGCCGCGCAGGTTGGCGCCGCGGCCGATGAACACGTTGTCGTGCAGGACGGTGCGGTGGGCGAAGGCCTCCGAGCGCACGACGGTGTTGCTGCCGACCACGGTGAACTCGCGCAGCTCGGCGCCCGCCTCGACCTTGGCGTAGTCGCCGATGTAGAGCGGGCCCTTGAGGACGGCCTCGGGGTGGACCTCGGCGCCCTCGCCGACCCACACCCCCGGCGAGACCTCGAAGCCGTCGATGTCCACGTCCACCTTGCCCGAGAGCACGTCGGCCTGGGCGCTGAGGTAGCTCTCGTGGGTGCCCACGTCCTCCCAGTAGCCGTCGGCGATGTAGCCGTAGATGGGCTCGCCCTCCTCCAGCAGCTGGGGGAAGACGTCGCCGGACCAGTCGACGACCTCGCCCGCGGCGACGCGTTCGAGGACCTCCGGCTCCATGATGTAGATGCCGGTGTTGACGGTGTCGGAGAAGACCTGGCCCCAGGTGGGCTTCTCCAGGAAGCGCTGGACGCGCCCCTGCTCGTCGACGATGATGATGCCGAACTCCAGCGGGTTCTCCACCCGCTTGAGTCCGATGGTGACCTTGGCGCCGCTCTCGCGGTGGAAGCGGACCATGTCGGTCAGGTCGATGTCGGTCAGGGCGTCGCCGGAGATGACGATGAAGGGCTCGCCGCGCAGGTGCTCCTCGGCGTTCTTGACGCTGCCCGCCGTGCCGAGCGGGACCTCCTCGGCGACGTAGCTGAGCTTCATGCCCAGGTCCTCGCCGTCGCCGAAGTAGTTGCGGATGAGCGTGGCCAGGAACTGCACGGTGACCACGGTCTCGGTGAAGCCGTGCTTGCGCAGCAGGCGCAGCACGTGCTCCATGATGGGCTTGTTGACCACCGGCAGAAGCGGTTTGGGCTGGTTGGCGGTCATGGGGCGCAGGCGGGTTCCCTCGCCGCCCGCCATCACGACGGCCTTCATCGGAGGCGCGGCGGCCTCCGGGGTGGTGTCTGCGGCCTGGCTCATCGCCGGTACCTCCGTGCCACTGGGCCGCCGGTGCGTGCCGCGGGGGGATGGTGTTCGGAGCGCACGCCGTTGCGGGCGGCGGGACATGTTCTCATGCGGAGACGACACTCCCTCTCGATCCGACAGGACTCGTGGTGAGCCGGTCCGCGTGCGGATCAGGGGCCGGTCCGCCCCTGGTCCGGGCGGCCCGGTCGGTCCGCGTCATCGGCGGCCGCGCCGGGGTCGCCGTCAGCGGTCGCCGGTGCGGCTGGACCGAGTCGGTCCCGGGCGTGACCGCGTACGGGGTCGCTGTCGCCGACGGCACCGGGGCCGCCGGTGCGATCAGCGCCTTCGTCGCGGCGGGTCTGGGCCATCAGGCGCAGTCCCTGTACGGCGTAGAGCAGTCCGGCCCACCAGTACAGAGCAGTTCCCCAGAGCGCGAAGGCCCAACCTATAATCCTCGCCACATCTGCGGCGATCGTGGCGTAACCAGCGAGGAACAGGAGCGGGAAGGAGTACAGGAGGCACAGCGTGGCGGCCTTGCCCGCGAAGTTGACCGGCAGGGGCCCGTAGCCGAAGTGGCGCAGGAGCGGCAGGGCGCCAAGGATGAGGACGTCGCGCAGCACGAGGATGCCCATGAGCCACCAGGGCACGATGCCGCGGATGACCAGGCCGAGCAGGGCGGCGAAGATGTAGAGCCGGTCCGCGAGGGGATCGAGCACGGTCCCAAGGCGCGAGGTCTGATTCCAGGCGCGGGCGATCTTGCCGTCGAGCCAGTCGCTCAGGCCCGCCAGGGCCAGCACGAGCAGGGCCCACCAGTCGGCCTGGGGCACCAGCACGAGCCACAGGAACAGGGGCACGCCCAGCAGACGGAGCATGCTCAGTAGGTTGGGAACCGTCCAGACGCGGTCACTGACCGCCGGGCTGACCACATCGCCCCCCGCCGTGTGTCTGCCTTCTTGCGCGGATCGCCCCATGGCGCCAACGATAACGGGCGGGAGGGTCGTTTCCCGCCATCGTGGATCCACCCGCCCTGGTCGGAGGGCGGCCGCACCCCGATCGTACCGTGTACGCTTTGCGGCCTCCCCGGCCGCGACCCCTCACCACCGTCCAACGCGGGGCGGCCCGGCGGGGTTCCCCGGCCGGGGCCCGGCCTCCCCTCCCCGGCCTCGGGCCTGCCCTCAACGGGCGGCGAGCAGGGCGGCCAGGCGGCGCAGGCGTTCGGGACCGGTGGGCTCGGCGTCCTGGAGCGGGACCTCCACCGTTCCGAGGCGGGCGAGGAGATCGCGGGTGGCGGCCAGTGCCTCGGCGGTGTCGGGTCCCGCGCCGTCCCCGGGCGGGATCTGGTTGACGACCACGGGGGCGAGCCGGAACCCGGCCCCGGTGAGCTGTTCGACGGCGCGGGCGGTCTCGGCCAGCACCATGCGGCGGGGCAGGGTCACCAGGCGCACCAGGGCGTCCTCGCGCAGGCGTTCGGCGGCGCGCTCCAGGCGGTGGCGGCGCGCGTGCAGGCCCTCGGTGAGGGGGTCGCCCTCCTCCCGCGAGCCGCCGACGACGTCGGCGAAGGCCTCGGCGCGGCGGGCCCGCTCGCGCTGGCGGGTCAGGCCCACCACCCAGGGGGTCAGGAGCGTCGGCAGGTTGAGCAGGCGAAGCAGGTGCCCGGTGGGGGCGCTGTCCACGACCAGGGCGTCCCAGCGCGGCCCCACCTCCTCCATGCGGTCCACGAGCAGGTCGGCCAGAGCGGACTCGGCCATGCCGGGACTGGCGCCGGCCTGCTCCAGGTGGCGGCGCACGGCGGGCATCACCTCGGGCGGGACGGCCCGCTCGGCGTCTCGGAGCACCTGGGCGATCCGGCGGCGCACGGCGGCGTCGGCGTCGGGCTCGGCGGCCCACAGGCCGGGGGCGACCGGGACGGGCTCGTCCCCGAGCCGTGCCTCCAGGGCGTCGCCTAGCGAGTGGGCGGGGTCGGTGGAGAGCACCAGCACCCGCTGCCCGGCGTCGGCCAGGGCCAGCGCGTGCGCGGCGGCCAGGGTGGTCTTGCCGACCCCGCCCTTGCCGCCGAAGAAGGTGATCGGCGCGGCGGGGCCGGTCGCGGACTCGGTCAACAGCAGCCTCCGGGGGCTCCGAAGTCCCTGCGGCCCATCCTCCGGTGCCACTCGTGCAGGTCGGCGACCATGTAGGGGATGAGGTCGAGGGTCTCGTAGGCGACGGGGTTGTCCACTCCCAGGCTCTCCAGCATGAGCAGGGCCCGCAGGGTGTCCTGCTGGGTGCGGGCCTCGCGTCGGCGCGCGTGCCCCCAGCGCGCCTCGAAGACCTGCTGGTGGAAGTCCTCGAAGCGGCGCCAGGCGGCGACGGCGCGGCGCCAGGCCCCCGGCGGGGGCCCGGCTCCGGTGCCCGGTGCGCTCACGGGGCGGCGCCCCGGGCGCGGCGGTTACCTGACCTCACCCTCGTCCCTCCCGGCGGTGGTCTCCTCGGTCTCGGCCTCGGCCACCGGCGTGCTCTTGCGCGCCTTGTTCAGTGCGATGGCGGCCTCGGCCATCATCCACAGGGCCAGCAGCAGGATGACGCCGTCCAGCGGCGCGAGCAGGAAGGTCTGCATCGCGTCGCCGGAGACCGCGAAGTCGCGGAGCTGGATGACCAGTGCCCAGACGGTCATGGCCGCCAGGAACACCAGCGGGACGAGGATCATGACCGGGTTGCGGTGGCGCTTGGTGACCCACACGGCGATGACGGACAGGGCCAGGCCCGCGGTGAGCTGGTTGGTGGTGCCGAACAGCAGCCACAGGGTGCCCACGGCGAAGTCGCCCGGGACCAGGGTCAGGGCGAGGGGGATGAGCACCGCGATGAGCGTGGCGACGGTGATGTTGCGGGCCAGGAAGGACATCGCCCTGTGCGGCGCGGTGCCGGTGGAGAAGCGGTCGGCGGCGATCGTGGCGATCTCCTGGATGATGTAGCGCTTGAGCCGGACCGCGGTGTCCAGGGTGGTGACGGCGAAGCTGACGATCACCAGTGCGCCGAAGACCAGTGCGGTGGCCTCGGGGACGCCGATGTTGGAGGCGAAGCCCGCCACGCCCTGGACGAACATGCCCTGCGGGTCGGCGGAGGCGGCCTCCCAGTCGACGTACAGGGCGCCCCACTCGGCGCCGCTGTTGGCGGAGTAGACCATGACGCCCGCGGTGCAGGCCAGGATCGAGCACAGCGCCAGCGTGCCCTCGCCCAGGGAGCTGAGGTAGCCGACGTAGCGCGCGTCGGTCTCCTTGTCGATCTGCTTGGAGGTGGTACCGGAGGCGACCAGGCTGTGGAAGCCCGAGACCGCGCCGCAGGCGATGGTGATGAACAACAGCGGGAAGATGGGCGGGGAGCCGGCCGGGGTGTCGCGGAAGAGCGGTGCCGCGATCGTGTCCATGCCCACGATCACACCGCCCATGATGACGAGCAGCGCCACGATCATCTGCTGCTGGTTGATGTAGTCGCGGGGCTGGAGAAGCAGCCACACCGGCAGACGGGAGGCCACGAACGCGTAGGCGAACACGATCACGATCCACAGCAGGTTCTCCGCGATCCCCGTGGCCTCGGCGACGGGCGCGAGGCTGATCGGCAGGATCTGCCCCAGCGGGATGCAGGCGTAGACCAGGAGCAGCGCGATGATCGAGGGGAGCAGTGCGGCGGTGCGGCGGCGGTAGACCACCTGGCCCACGGCGATGGCAAGCGGGATGGTGACCAGGGTGGGCAGCACCGCCTCGGGCGTGCTCACGAACAGCCCGGCGATGACGATGGCGAACACCGCGTTCACCAGGGTCACCAGGAAGAAGATGATCAGCAGGAACAGGATGCGCGCCCGGGACCCGATGACGTCGCCCGCCAGGGTGCCGATGCTGCGGCCCTTGCTGCGCAGCGAGACCACGATCGAACCGAAGTCGTGGGCGCCCGACCCGAAGACGGTGCCCAGGATGACCCAGAGCAGGGCGGGCCCCCAGCCCCAGAACACACCGATCGCCGGGCCGACGATGGGCGCGGCTCCCGCCACGGAGATGAAGTGGTGCGCGAGGACGATGTGCTTGTTGGTGGGGACGTAGTCCACACCGTCCTGGAGCGTGTGCGCGGGCGTGGTGAAGGAGGGATCGAGGGCGTAGACCCGTTTGGCCAGGTAGGCCGAGTAGAAGCGGTACGCCAGCGCGAAGATCGCCAGGGTGCCGAGCAGTACTGCTACAGCGGGCATCGGGGATTTCCTTCTTTCCGGTGTGCGGACCGGGTGGGCGGGAGCCGGGGGTGCTCTGTCCAGGAGGTTCGGGTACAGTCCCGAGAAATTAACATGAGTCACACATCACAGAAAAGGAAGTATGTGGAAGATTTCGCCACGGTCTGGCGGCGTTCGGCCGTCGGTGAGCTCTCCTGGGTGACCCCGCTGGGGCTGCCGGTGAGCGTCCCTGTGGTGCCGCTTTCGGACGGGGGGACTCCGTGCGCGGCCCTTCCGATGGCCCACCTGGACCTGGTGGACTCGCTCGGCGCGCGCGCCGCGTTCAGCCTCACCTCGCCCGTGCCGGGGACGGACACCGGCCTGGTGGGGGCGGGTCCGGTGCGGGTGCGGCTGGACCCGGGGGGCCGCCTGTTCGGCCGCGACCTGGTGGAGCAGGAGGCGGCCAAGCACCCGCCGACCCGGTTGCGCGCGGGGAGCCTGATGGCGCGCAAGGAGAACTGGTGGTGGATGGCACGCGCCCTGGTGACCCTGGTGGGGACCGATCGGGTGGAGGCGGTGCGCAGGCGCGACCGCTCTGAGGACGCCCTGCTGGTGCGCGAGTGGGGCGCGGGCTCCGGGACGGACGTCGGCGCGGACTCGGACGCGCCCGCCACGGACGGCGGGCCGCGCGCGGACGCGGGTGCTGACGTCGGCACGGGTGCGGACGTGCGCGTGGACGTGGTCACCGCACGGGACTGGTCCGCCGGTCCGGGGCGGAGCGTGGAACTGTGGTCGCGCGACGGCGGCGACCTGTCCGGCCGGGGCGGCCGGGCCCTGGTGATGGGGCACCAGGCCAGCCCCGACTTCGAGCGCTGGGAGCGCTGGACGCGCACCGGAAGGCTGACAGGGCAGACCCTGGAAGTCATCGGCTCCGACGGCGGCCCCGAAGCGGACCCGCGTCCCTTCCGTCTGCTGGAGCGGCTGCGCAACCACCGCGAGGTGGAACGCGCCTGCCGCGCGGGGATCCGGACCGTGGAGAGCCGTCTGGGGCTCTGACCGGTGCCTCCGCGGCGGTCGGGGCGCGGAGCTCCGACCCCGGCTTCTCCGGCGGCGCGGAGCACGAGGGGCTCCGGCGGGAGGCCTCGGTCCCGGGCCCCCTGTCGGCCCGGACACCGCCGCCCGCGCTCAGGCCCCCGCCCCGCACGCGGACGCGCCGCAGCGGTCTCACAGCTCCAGGATGCGCTCGGCCTCCCTCCGGCCCGAGAGCAGGGCGCCGTGCACTGTGGCCGTGTGCTCGGTCTCGGTCGCCTCTCCCCCGAAGAACAGCCGTTCACCGACCGGCTCGCCCAGCGCAGCCCGGTCCTCGTCCCCCGACCCCACGGCGGTGAAGGAGAAACTGCCCCGGGCGAACGGGTCGTCCATCCAGTGGGTGAGGTGGTGGCCGACGGGTTCGGGCACCTTGCGGAACAGACCGCGCAGCGAGTCCAGCGCGTGCGCGACCACGCCGTCCTCGTCCCTCTCCTCCAGGAACCGGGCCGCGTTGCCGCCGTTGCGGCAGACCAGGATCGGCGCACCCATGACCCGTTGCCCGGCGTACCAGTGGAACCACGTCCCCTCCTCTGTCCCCAGGTGCACCAGGACCTCGGCGTCGCCCCAGAAGACCTCCTCGAAGCGCAGGAACAGCTTCTCCAGGCGGCCGCTGCCCAGGCGACGGACGGCACCGGCCTTGTCCTCGGGCAGCGCCGGGTCGAAATCGACCCCTCCGCCCTTGAGCACGCCCAGGGGCAGCGTCACCAGGACCCGGTCGGCGGTCAGGGTCTCCTCCCCCTCGGGTGTGTCCACGCGCACGCCCGCGCCGTCCCCGTCGTGGAAGACCGACAGCACCACGTGCTCCAGGCGCACGTCCAGCCCCCGGGCCAGGTAGTCGGTGACCTGGGCCATGCCGTCCGGGAAGACAACGTCGTCACCGCTGAACTCGTGCAGGGCCCCCACCGCGGTGAAGGCGACTTCGTCGGCGTCGGCGCCGTGGTCGCCCTCCACGAGGCGGTGCACGATCTCGTTGGCGTCGCGGGCCCTGGCACGCACCAGGTTGGCGTCGTAGAGGGCCTGCTTGATGCCCTCCTCCATCGACTCCTGCGGCGTGGCCCCGACGTTGTCCCAGTACATGTGCTCGTGCAGGAGGTTGACGTCCTCCATGTTGCGGCGGTGGCGGTCGAAGAGCAGCCTGCGGCCCTTGGGGTCGTAGGCGGTCTCGGTGGAGCGGTTGAACACGGTCGTGCGGACGCCGATCTCGCGGACCAGACGCGCGAAGGGGTTGTTCTCCTCGCCGCGTATCCAGGAGGCGCCCACGTCCAGGGTGGCCGTCGTGCCGTCCCACTCGCGCAGGGAGTGGACGCGACCGCCCAGGCGGTCGCGGGCCTCCACGACGGTGACGCGCTCGCCCTCCTCGGCGAGCCGGTCGGCGGCGGCCAGCCCGGCGACGCCCGCGCCCACCACGATGGTGTGACCGCGCCCGGGCCCGGCCTCGCGCCCGCGCGGCGGGGACACCCTGGCCGGTTCCCTCTCCTCGCCCTCGTCCCCGACGGTCTCCTCGCTGACGTCCCCGGGCTCGGTCATGTCCCTCCCCCTCCGTGTGGGCGCGCGACAGCGGCGCGCACGCGTCGTCCCCGGACCGTGTGTCCGGGGACGGCTCCGGCCCTGACCTGGCTCGGCCGCACGACCGGGTCAGGCGTTGGCGGGCGGCTCCCCCTCGTCGTCCTCCATCTCGACCCGCTCTCGGCGGCGCTGGCCCTGGACGTGCTCGTCGCGGGTCACGTCGCGCTTGCGGACGTGGATTTCCTCGACGGGGACCTCTTCCTTGGAGACGACCGGGCGCTCCTCGTAGAGCGTGAAGGTCTGCTCCTCCTCGCCCATCTCCCGGGGCTCGCGCACCGAGGAGGGGTCGTCCACCGGGCGGCGCTCGACCTGGAGCTCGTCGTGGTGCAGCGGGACCGTCTCGTCGAACTGCTCGGTCTCGACGTACTTGTGCATGCGGGCGTGGCCGGCCTCGCGCCGTTCCACGCCGATGTCCACGCGCTCCTCCGAACGCGTCATCGAGATGTCGTCGCGCTCGTCCGCCATGGCGGGACCGCGGTCGCGCACAGCAGCGTCGCTGTCGCCCGCGGCGGCGTCTCGGTCGCGCATACCGGCGTCGCGGTCACGCATGGCGGCGTCACCGGCCATGCCTCCCGCCGCGCCTCCCGCCGCACCCCCGGCCATGTCCTCCCGGCCCGCGGTCTGCGTCCCGGGGCCGGGTCCCATCTCGGTCTCCTCGCCGCGCATCGGGGGGCCGCCGTGCTGCGCGTAGTACTGGCGGACCGTCTGCTCCTCCTCGGGAGAGATGTGTCGGTCGGCGTCGACGTGCGGGGCGTCCTTGACGACGGACTTGTCGTAGGGGACCCGGATGTCCTCCTCCACGGGCTGGGAGCCCTGGAGCGGGATGAGGGTCTCGTGCCTGCCGAACAGGCCGGTGTGCACGGACACCCAGCTCGGCTGATCGGTTCTGTCGTCGAGGTAGACCTGGTTGATCTTGCCGACGTTGTGGCCCTCCCGATCGAGGACGTGGTGCCCGATCAGGTCTGCGGGTGTGCGATCGCGTGCCACGATGTCCCCCTATTGGTTCGCGTGGTCGAGGGGCGGGCGCCCCAACGCTGTCCGCCCACCTCCTACCCGCCGTGAGCTGCGCGGACTAGCGGCTCACCCAAGCCGCTACCGAGTCCGGGGCAAGTGTTGGCGCGCCCATTGCCCGGGACGGTCGCGCGTTGACGGAACCGGGGGGTTCGACCCCTCGGGGTCAAGCGTCCTTGGTGTCGGCGGCGGCCAGCGCCTCCACCAGCGCGGGGGTGATCCGGTCCAGTTCGGCCCGCACCCCGGCCAGGTCCGGCGCGTGCTCCGGTCGCCGGTCGGCCTGCGCGTACCACTGGGCGTGCAGGCCGCGCTGGACCACCTTGCCGGCCTCCATCTGGTCGTGCGTGACAGCCACGGCGGAGGCCGGATCCGTGCCGAGTCCGGACGCCCGCCGCTCGACGGCGGCCAGGACCCGAGCCTCGCGTTCGGGGTCCTCGACGGGGTCGCCGGTGTGCCATTTGGCCGCGGCCACCAGCGGAGCGGTGTCGAGGCGGTCGGCGGACAGGAGCACGACCGCCTCCAGGCCGTTCGGCGGTGCGGACGCGGCGGTGGTGGAGGAGGCCAGGAGCAGGGCCGCGACGGCGGCGGCGAGGGTGGCTGCGGTGCGCATGGACGAGGGCCTCGGGACGAAGTTCGGAACGGCGGGAACCCGCATCCTATCCCTGTGTGCCGGGCCGTACGCAAAGGGTCACGGTCCGGTGTGCGCTACCTTTCCCGACCTGCCGTGCCCGTCTATCCTTCGGGCAGCGATAACCGCCTCGGCGACGGGTAGTGGCGGCCCCCGCGGTCGTCGGGCCGCCGCCGTCCCCGTGGTTCCCGAGCCCCCGTGAACTCCCGCCCCGACGGACCGACCTGAGGACCGAAGCCGTGCAGATCCTCGAACCCGTCACCCCAGACACCGTCCTCCGGCGCTTCCGCGCCACCCACCCGTTGGAGGACGAGGTCTCCCGCGCCACCAACACGTACGCCGAGAGCGCGCTGAGCCTGGCCACACGCCAGCTCGGCGGGGCGTGGCACCGGGTCGCCCTGGACCGCGCGGACGTCCTGTCCGTGCTCCTGCCCTGGCACACGGGCGAGTACGGGGAGCGCGAACTCGTCCCCCCGGCCGGGGCGACCGTCGCCGAGACCCTGCGCACGCTCACCGACTGGCGCCGGGAGTACCCCGCCAGCAACCCGGTCTGCTGGGGCAAGCTGGACTGGCACACCGGCGCGGCACACGCACCGCTGTTCCTGAGTTCGCGCGCCCTCGACCACCCCTTCTACGAGCGGCTCGAACGCACGACCGGGTCAGGCGTTGGCGGGCGGCTCCCCCTCGTCGTCCTCCATCTCGACCCGCTCTCGGCGGCGCTGGCCCTGGACGTGCTCGTCGCGGGTCACGTCGCGCTTGCGGACGT
>NZ_LEKI01000123.1:0-17997 GCF_001029525.1 Nocardiopsis sp. RV163
GTTCGGGTGGGTCCCAGCGCACCGCGCCCTGCGGGGTCGGCGGTCCGTGGCCGCTGAAGCAGGCACCGCCACGCTCTACGCCGCTTCCCAGGGGCGAACGGCCACAGGCCGTTCCACCGCAACCCCCTACGGCGCACCGCCGCTGTGCGCTCTACGGGCGGGTGGCGGCGTTCCTACAGCTCCAGCAGGGTGCGCAGGTGGCGCGGGGGCGGGCTGCCGTGGGCGAGCATCGCGTCGTGGCGCTCGCGCTCGGTGAGCGCGGGCCGGGCCAGGGCGAGGTCGCTGGCGATGTCGGAGACCTCCGCGTAGCCCACGTAGTAGGTGGAAAGCTGGGCGCTGGTGAGCTGGGCGCGGCGCCACTTGCCGACGGCCTCGCCCTCCTCCTGGTGCCCGCGCTGGGTCATCAGGGAGATCGCCTCGGCCTCGGTGATGTCGCCGGTGTGCAGGCGCACGTCCAGGATCGCGTTGATGATCATCCGCAGGCGCATCTTGAGCTGCACCAGGCGCAGCGCCAGGTCCTCGCGCCGGTCTCCGGACCAGCCGTGGCGGGCCAGCACCTCCTCGGCGTAGACCGCCCAGCCCTCCACGAAGGTGCCGCTCCAAAGGGCCCGGCCCACCCGGGTGCCGCCCTCGTGCCGGGCGGCGTGGGCGAGCTGGAGCGCGTGACCCGGAACGGCCTCGTGGGCCATGAGGTCGCGCAGCATGACCGCGTTGTACTCGCGGAAGAAGGACTCCCGGCGCTCGGCGGGCCAGTCGTCGGGCGGCGGGGCCACAGCGACCAGGGTCGGCTGCTCCCCGGACCGCGGGTCGAGGGGGCCGGGGGGCTCGCAATAGGCCACCGACACCCCGCGACGGGCCTCGGGCATCGGCACGATCCGGACCGGGTCGTCGTGGACCGTCACGATGTCCAGCGCGCGCACCCGCTCGTTCAGGTGCAGCAGGGCGTCGGCGCAGGCGGGGCGGACGGTGTCGGCGCCGGTGGCGCCCCGAGCGGCCAGATCGGCGAGCGCCTCGGCCGCCCCCTCGCGGCGGCGCGCCCCGCCCAGGTACTCCGCCGCCGCCTCGGCGATCGCCTCCTCCGTGGCCAGCAGGTCGCTCTCGGCGCGCACCAGCAGCGCCTCGGGCGAGAGCTCGGAGTCGAGGGTGTACCAGAGCTGGGCGGCGAAGTCGCGCTCGCCCAGACGGGGGTCGGCGGTGGCGGTCTCCAGACGGTCCCGCAGCCAGGCGGCGTGTTCCTCCACGGCGGCCAGGGCGGCCTCGCGGGACGGTTCCAGAGCGGGGGGCGCCGCTCCCGCGGGCACGTCGGAGACGAGCATGGCCCGGGCCCCGGCCGCCTGGGCCAGGGCCGTCTCCACGTGCACGCGGGGCATGCCGGGGCCATCCGACAGGCGCGAGCGCGCGGTGGCGAGGTGGCCGGGCAGGGCCGCGCAGCGCGCGGCGAGCGCCGACAGGCGTTCCGGGAGGGACAGGGCCTCGCGCTCCACGAGGGCGTGCAGGGCCTCCCCCGGCGAGTACAGCAGCGGGTCCCACGTGTGCGGGCGCAGTTCCGCGGTGTGCCACAGGTCGGCGCTGACGCGGGTGCGCAGCACCTCAAGGTCGACCCGGTCGCCGACGGGGATGAGGTCGGGGTCGATCTCGTCCAGGGAGCCGAGGGCGTCGGTGAGCACGGAGACGCGGCGCATGTCGGCCTCGACCGAACGGTCGGACAGGCGGGAGGCGCCACGGGTGTCGCCCAGGTCCAGCGCCCACTCGGGGGCGTCGTGGAGCAGGGAGTCGAGCACGCGCTCGGCCACCTCGCGGAACCGCCGGGTCATCGCCCCCGGGTCGGGTTGGGAGGAAGAGCTCATGGCGCCATGATGCCAGCACGGAAGCCCGGTTCCCGTCCGACGGGAACCGGGCCGTGCTCTGTGCGGGACCCCGGCCCGGGTGGCCGTCCTAGCGCCAGGAGCTCTGGCCGCCCGTGGAAGTGGGCTGTCCGGCCGCGCCCTCGGGGTCCCCCACCGTGATGGCGTGCTCGACGAGGGTGATGAGCGTCGACTTGGTGGAGGCCTTGTCACGGGCGTCCACCTGGACGATCGGGATCTCCGGGCTGAGCGTCAGCGCGTCCCGGACCTCGTCGGCCGCGTGGGGGTAGTAGCCGTCGAACCCGTTGATCCCCACGATGAAGGGCAGACGCGCCTCCTCGAAGTAGTCGATCGCGGGGAAGCAGTCCGCCAGGCGGCGGGTGTCCACCAGGACGACGGCGCCGATGGCGCCCTTGACCAGGTCGTCCCACATGAACCAGAACCGGTGCTGTCCGGGGGTGCCGAACAGGTACAGGATCAGGTCGGAGTCGAGGGAGACGCGGCCGAAGTCCATCGCCACGGTGGTGGTCTGCTTGTCCGGCGTCTTTGCGAGGTCGTCCACCCCGACGCTGGCGCTGGTCATGACCGCCTCGGTGGTCAGCGGCACGATCTCGGAGACGGAGCCAACGAATGTCGTCTTCCCGACACCGAAGCCCCCGGCGACGACGATCTTGACCGACGTCATCGCGTTCCCCCAGCACCGCCTTCCTCGGCTGGGCTAGAGCTTGCGAAGTCCACTGAGCACCCTTTCAAGCAGGTTGGTGTTGGGACGGGCGTCGTTGTTGAGCGAGGACCTGATCTGGACCAGTCCCTGCTCGGACATGTCCGCCACAAGCACCCGCGCCACACCGAGCGGCATCCGCAACAGCGCGGAGATCTCCGCCACGGAACGCCATTCCCGGCACAGGTCGCTGATCGCCTGCCATTCGGGCGTCAGCGTCCCAGACTCGTTGCGGGCCGCCGCGGTGGCCGAGATCAGGGCTTCCAGGGGAAGCTGCGACTTCGGCTTGGTGCGGCCCTTGGTCACCGCGTAGGGACGGACCAGAGAACTGGGCGCGCTCCCCGCAGCGGATCGTTGGTCGTACGGTTGTTGGATTGGTCGGGGAACATCTCCGCCGCCCGGAACCGCCGGCATTCCCCCCGTGGGGGGACCGCTCGGCTGTTGTCCGAACCACGAGGCGCTCCCGGCATCTCTACTGTGAGGTGCCACCACTTCCTCCTGTCGGTGGTGGTTCAGTGGATTCCCGAGGTGCGCGCCGTTGGTGTCAGCGCCCGCCCCGCCCGCTCGACGAGCAGGGTCATCTCGTACGCGACCAGACCCAGGTCGCTCTCAGCCGACGCCAGGACCGCCAGGCAGGAGCCGTCGCTGATGGCCATGATGAGCATCAGCCCCCGCTCCATCTCCACGACGGTCTGGGCGACCGCTCCACCCTCGAACACCCGGGCAGCACCCTGCGTCAGGCTCGACAGACCGGAGGCGATGGCCGCCAGCTGGTCGGCCCGGTCCGCTGGGAAGCCCGCCGACGAGGCCAACGGAAGGCCGTCAGAGGAGACGACGATCGCGTGGGCTACGTCGGGGACACGGTCGGCAAAGTCAGTGATCAACCAGTTGAGTTCATTCACCTGTCGACTCATCTGATCTCCTGTCCAGTTTCGCCGGCTGGTCTCTGGGCACTGCTACCGCCGGCACGGCATGTGACAGCACTGCCTCTACGAACTGCCCGGCCCCTCCCGTGGGGGTGGCCGGGAGTCTGGTGTTCTGCTCTCGTCGAGCTGTGGGTAAGACGCGTCCGAGAAGCTCGGTAGATGCTATTGCATCCAGCCCCCGGGATTAAGGGGGACCCCGTCCCGCCAGGTTCCACTGAGGTCACCCCTCCGTCGAGCCTTCCCCGAGCCGGTCCCGTCCCTCGCGGACGCCCTTCTGGAAGCCGGAGAAGCGGTTGCGGACGCGGTCAGCGCTGCGCGTGGGCATCTGCTTGAAGTTCTCCGGCTTGGGCGCCGTCCCCGGAACAAGGTTTGCCTTGGGAACGCGTTTTGGCAAGCCCGAGGTGGTCAGTCCGTCCGCCTTGGGCTCCGCCGCGGTCCGCGCGGCCTTCCAGCCGCGGTCGGCCTCGGAGGTCCACTCCTGGGTGGAGCGGGGCGCCTGGTCGGTGCTGGCCGGGGGGCGCTGTTCCTGAGCCGCCGGGACCTGCCGGATCGGGCCGGTCTCGGTCGTGTCCACCGTGGGGCCGCCGCTGCGGCGCTTGAACCAGTTGGACTCGATCGCGTCGAAGATCGGCAGCGAGTCGCTCTCCTCACCCGACGGGGTGGGCGGCACGACGGTGTTGTTCGGCCCCTGCGCGCCACCGTAGCGGCGGGAGAGGTAGGCGGTCGAGCCGTACCCCTCGCGGGAGTCGATGCCGCCGGAGCGCCAGTTTCCGCCGTCCTGGGACGAGGGGACCGCCGGGAAGGTCTCGGTGTTGTCGTCGCGCTCGCGGGCCGCGGGGCGCTCGTGGGCGCCGGTGTCGCGGCCGCCGAACGCGTGGCCGGAGCCGTTGTCGGAGAAGGCTCCGTTGCCCGAGGGAGCGCCGCTTCCGGCGGGGGCTCCGGTGTGGCCGCCCGGCTGCGCGCCCGCGCCGCCGAACGCGTCGTAGGACTCGTTCGCCGTGGAGCGGAACGCGCCGGTGTCGGTGGCGGGCCGGCGGAACTCGCCCGTGTCGCCGGTGGGGCGGCGGAAGGACCCCGTGTCGGAGGGCCTGCTGAAGGACCCGGTGTCCGACGAGCGGCCCACGGAGCCGCCGCCGAAGGAGTCGCCTCGGGGGCTCGGGTCGAAGAAGTTGCGTCCGCCGGTCTCGGGCTGCGGGCTCTGGGGCTCGTCGTCCTCGGGGGCGTCGTAGGGGTCGACCACGGGACGGCCGTTGGCGCCGCCGGAGGAGGCTCCGGTGGTCCCGGCTCCCCTGGTGGTGTCCCACACCGAACCGGTGCTGGTGTTGCCCCACAGGTCCTGGCCGCTGGGCGGGTGCTCCTCGGTGTGGGATCCGGTGGGCTGGCGCCTGGGCAGGCCGCCCAGGTCGCCGGGGACGCCGCCGCTCTCCTGGGTCTGCCAGGGGTCGTTCGGCTCGACGGGCGCCGGGGTGGAGGCGAAGGCCGCCTCGGCGTCGGCGTAGGTGTTGGGCGCGCCCGAGGTGAGCTCGGGGCGGCTGTCCGCGCCGCCCAGGGCGTGCTGGCCCTCGACCGGGGTGATCAGCAGGTCGGGCGGGAAGATGACGTGCGCAGTGGTTCCGCCGCCGTGGGCCTCCTCCAGGCTCAGCTTGACGCCGTGGCGGTGGGCCAGGCGCGAGACCACGAACAGGCCCATGCGGCGCGAGACCGCGACGTCGATGACCGGCGGGGCGGCCAGGCGGGCGTTGATCGCCGCCATGTCCTCGGGCGCCATGCCGATGCCGCTGTCGGTGACGTCGACCTGGACGCCGCCGTTGTCGAGGGTCTTGGCGCTGACCAGGACCTCGGTGTCGTGCGGGGAGAACGAGGTGGCGTTCTCCACCAGCTCGGCGACCAGGTGGATGACGTCGTTGACGGGGCGGCCGAGCACCGAGATGTGGGAGGGGGCGCGCACGTTGACGCGCTCGTACTGCTCGACCTCGGAGACGGCGCCGCGCAGGACGTCGACCAGCGGGACGGGCTGGGCCCACTTGCGGGTGTTGTCCTGGCCGGACAGGACCAGCAGGTTCTCGTTGTTGCGGCGCATGCGCGTGGCGAGGTGGTCAAGCTGGAACAGGTCGGAGAGGCGGTCGGCGTCCTGCTCGGACTGCTCCAGACCGTCGATGAGGCGCAACTGCCGTTCCACCAGGGTCTGGCTGCGGCGGGACAGGTTGACGAACATCGCGTTGACGTTGCTGCGCAGCGCGGCCTCGTCGGAGGCCAGGGTGAGCGCGACGCGGTGGACGTCGTCGAAGGCGCGGGCCACCTCGCCGATCTCGTCGTGCGTGTCGACCTCGATCGGGGTGACCTTGACGTTCTCGGGGACCGACCCGGCCTCCTGCATCCGGTTGATCGCGTCGGGCAGGTCGCGCTCGGCGACCCGGCGCGCGCCGTCCTCCAGGGCGCGCAGGGGGCGCACCAGGGAGCGGACCACGAGGGAGGTGAGGACGAAGACCGCCAGAAGCACGGCCACGACGACGAAGAGGTCGATCAGGGCGCGGCCCATGGCCCCGTCGCGAAGGGAGTCTGCGTCGGCCGCGATGCCCTCGGCGAGGCCCTCCTCGACCGTCTGGAGGCGTCCAAGGGCCACGTCGGCGATCTCGCGGTAGTCCTCGGGGCCGTCGTTGGCGGTCACACCGGTGAGGTCGTCGCCGCGGTCGGCGCGGTACATCACGCGCATGCGCATCGTGGAGACCTGGCTGACCTCCAGGCCGGTGAAGTTGTCGTCGAAGATCTGCCGCTGCTCCTCGGAGGCGGCCTGGACGAAGTTGGAGATCTCGCTCTCGTAGCGGGCGCGCGCGGAGTCGATGGCCTCGGCGATACCGCCGGTCATCGTGTTGCGGGCCAGGGAGTGGCCCATCAGCGCGGTCTCGTAGGAGAGCTGGTCCCGGGCGGTGGACAGCGCGGTCAGCGTGCGCACGCTCTCGCGCAGGTCGGTGTCGCCGGTCTCGTCCGCCATCGTCTGGTTGAACTCGGTCAGCGAACGGGTGATCGTGCGGTACTTGGTGACCACCGGCAGGACGGTGATGCGGGTCTCGTCGACCTCGGTGCGCAGGGCGTCCAGCGTGGAGAGCTGGGTGCGCATGCTGGACAGGCGGCTCGTGGCGGTCTCGTTGTCCACCTCGCCCATGTCGTCCAGGCGGGCGGTGAGGGTCTGCTGCAGATCGCGGGAGGCGTCGCGCTCCTCCTCCATCCGCTGGCGCAGCTCGTCCGAGCGCCGCGCGGGGTCGGCGTTGTCGGAGATGTAGACCGCGCTGGCGCTGCGCTCGTGGCCGAGCTGGTTGGCCAGCTCCACGATGAGGACGCCGACCTCGGCGCGGTCCTGGATGTGCGCGTGGGTGACGGTGGAGACCGCCGCCTCGTAGACCCGCAGGCCGCCGAGTACCAGGGCTACCGCGGTGGGGATGACGATGAGGGCCACCAGTCGGGAGCGCACCCGCCAGTTACGTGGCCGCCACCAGTCGGCTCTGCGCTTGGGCGTGGCATCGGCATGTTCGGCCTGCGCTGCCTCGCTCTGCGCGCCGGCCCCGTTTTTCGTCGCTCGTGTCGACACGGACCCTCGCAACCTTTCGTGTCGCCGCTTCGAGCGGCTGGTTGGACCCCAGGGGTTGACCGCTCCGCCCGAAGGCTCTTCGGGGAAACCGGTACAGACCAGGAGGTCCGCCGAGCCGGAAGCGGCGGGAATGTGGGGAGATGTGAAGACTGTCCGCTGGACTCGCCTGGGATGAGAGGAGCCGCGCACCCGAAGATCTCCGTAGGTGCGCGTGCGGTGGATAGCGTACCAATGGGCGCGAAGGACTCGCTTCGGCTGTTTGACGGCGATCGGTGGGATCTTCTTCCCCCGAACGGTACATAATGCCCGCCATTGTCGGCATTATGGCCGATGCAGCAGGTCAGGGATAGCGTCCGAAACCACCCCGGGGTCGAGGTAACTTTTTGGACACACCGCCAGCTTCCCCACCAACACCCCACTGACATGACATCGTGACAAGACGGTAGACGCAGGTCCCGGGGAGGAAGCGGAAATGCGTACCTCGTCACGCCCTGAATCGCACACGCTCGGTGACATAACGAAAACGGAGGGTCTGGGTGGCGGGAAAACCCGCAGACCCTCCGTACGCGCCTTTTCGGTCAGTACCGCGCTCCCGGCCGGCCTCGCGGTACTGCTCTGCCTCTCCACCGCCGCACCCGGCGCCGCCTCCGCCGGCGACTCGGGGGGAACCGCGCTGGGGAGCGTACAGGTGGAACTGGCCGCGCTGCGCGCGGGCATGGAGACGCTGCGCCGGGAGGCGTCGGAGAAGATCGAACGCTACGAGGCCGAGCGCGGACGCCTCGCCGAGCTGACCGAGCGCAGCAGCGAGGCGCGGGAGCGCGCGGGCGAGGCCGACGAGCGCGGCGAGGCGGCCCGCCTGGCCGCCGCCCGGCAGGCCGCCACCGCCTACAAGGGCGGTGAGCTGGGCATGGTCACCGCCTGGGCCGGGCCCGAGGGGCCCGCCGGGATGCTCGAACGGGGCGCCTACCTCACCCTGCTCGGTTCGCACCGGGAGGCCGACGTGGGCCGTGCCGAAGCCGCGCGGGTGGCCACCGACACCCTCGCCGGGATCGCCGAGACCGCTCGGACGGAGCAGGCCGAAGCGGTCGAGGACGCCGAGAGCGCCCGGGAGGACGCGGTGGAGGCCGTGGCCGACCAGCAGGCGGCGCTGGAGGACCTGCTGGAGGAGCAGACCCGGCTGGAGGCCCGGCTCGCGGAGGTGCGCGACGCCGAGGCCGCCGAGAGGCGACGCGAGGAGGCCCTGCGCGACGCGCGGGCGGCGAACTCCTCCGGGGGTTCGGCGGAGGCCGCCGTCGCCGCCGTTTCGGCGGAGGACGAAAAAGACGACAACGGCCATTGGCATGATGGCGAGAGGGAAAAGGAGCCCGGGGAGGAAATCGCGGCCGCGGAGAGCGCCGACCACGGTTGTTCCGGGGGCGTCGCGACCGCGCACGCCAACGGTCGGATCCCGGAGTCCGTGCTGTGCCCCCTGCCCCAGCCCGGCGAGCGGTTGCGCGCCGACGCGGCCGAGGCCTTCATCGAACTCGACGGGGACTACCGCGAGGCGTTCGGACGGCCGATGTGCGTGGCCGACTCCTACCGGCCCTACCACGAGCAGGTGCGCCTGTTCCAGGAGATGCTGCCCGGCATGGCCGCCCGGCCCGGGACCAGCCAGCACGGCCTGGGCCTGGCCGTGGACCTGTGCGGCGGCGTGAACAGCCTCGGCACCGCCGAGCACCAGTGGATGCTGGCCCGCGCGCCCGCCCACGGCTGGCACAACCCGCCCTGGGCCCGGGGCGGCTTCGAGCCCTGGCACTGGGAGTTCACCCCGTAGAGCCAGTTCTTCGAACCGGGTCTCAGGCACTGAGGGGTCGTCCGGGCGCCCGCGGGGTTCTGGAGGTGCCGGAGGCGGGTTTTCGCGGAAGGACTGCGCCGTAGGCGTCGTTTGAGGGTGGTGGCGGGCGACGGGTGGGCACGAGCCAACCCGGTGTAGGCGCCGAAGGTTCCCGCTCTTTGGGCGCCCGAACACAAGAAGGACCGCGCCGTAGGCGTCCGTTGGGGTGGTGGCGGGCGACGGGTGGGACGAAGCGAAGCGAAGGCCCAAGGGGAACACGCGTGTCCGCCCGCGGTCGCGGTCAGACCTGGGAGCCGACCCGGACCTCGAAGGTGCCCAGGACGTCGGCGTCCACGAACAGCTCGTCGTCGGTCTCCAGCGGCGGTGTCGCCACCGGCAGCAGAGCGCGCACCCGCCCGGGGCCCGACACCAGCCACTCGTGGGCGGGGTCGGCCAGGCCGCGGCCCAACTCCCCCTCCTCCACAGAGGCGCTCACGCTCAGCGGTTCCCCGGGCACCTCGTCGGCGGTGGTCAGCACCGGCCCCAGGGTCAGCTGCACCGGCTGCCCCTCGCCGTCCAGCCACAGGCAGGCGGGCGTGTAGGCGCTCACCGGCGCCCCTGCACCGGCGACGGCGGCCACGCCCACGCGGGCCGACCTCGCCCGGATCGGCACGGCGTCGTCCGAGCCCCGCACCAGTTCCGGGGGGACCCGCCAGACGTCGTCGCCCGCCCGGACCGGTACCGGATCGGCGGGGACCAGCGGGGCGCACATGCGCGCCTCCGGCTCGACGATGATCTCGATCGGCGCGGCGAGGGCGCGTTCGTGGGCCCCGGCCAGGGCGTCACCGCCCGCCTCCAGCAGGTCGGCGAGGCGGACGGGGTCGGGGCTGCCCAGCACGTCGCCGTCGTCCAGGGCTCCGGCGCGCTCGCTGCCGCCGCTCGGCGACAGATAGGTCACCCAGCGCATGTGCTTCTCCTTGTCCACCGCGGAAGGGGCGGCGCGCCCCCGCTCAGAGGGCGGCGGTGGGGCTGTGTTCCTTGCCCGTGCCCGCGCACCCGCGGCAGGGCTCGTCGACGCGGAGCCAGACGATCACCCCGCTGCCGTCGCGATGCGGCCGCTCGGGTCGCCACCAGCCCGTGCCGGAGCAGAACCGGCACTCGACGCCGTCCCGTTCGCACCATCCGCACGAGGAAATCGCACACCGGCTGTGTGTCGGCTCCCGCTCCATGCGCTCCCACCGTCTCCCGCGAAATCGCGACCAGCCTTGCACAGTCACCGCGCCGCGTCCACCCGGGAGGGCGTGAACGAGCGGGTCAGAGCGCTGCGGAAGGGTGCGTGCGCGGGCTCGGGCGGCGCCGGGAGGCCCCGCGGCTCAGCCGGACTCGCGCACGACCATGTGGGTGCCGAGCATGACGGTCTCGGCCTCCGCCGCGCGCGGGATCGCCACGTCCACCAGCAGTCGCGCCATCTCCTGACCCATCTGCACCGTGGGCTGGTGGACGGTGGTCAGCGGCGGGTCGCTGTGCTGGGCCATGACGGTGTCGTCGTAGCCCACCAGGGCCACGTCCCCCGGCACGCTCAGACCGCGTGCGCGCAGCACACGCAGCCCGCCGAGCGCCATCATGTCGGAGGCGGCGAACACCGCGTCGGGCTCCAGCCCGGTGTCCAGGAGCCGCTCCATCGCCTCGGCTCCCCCCTCCACGCTGAAGTCGCCCTGCACGACGAGCCGGTCGTCCACCTCCAGCCCGGCGGAGGCCATGACCTCGCGGTAGCCGCGCAGGCGCTCCACTCCGGCGTTCATGTCCAGGGGGCCGGTGATGGCGGCCACCCGTCGGCGGCCGCGGTCCAGGAGGTGGCGGATGGCCATCCGGGCCCCGCCGACGTTGTCGATGTCGACGCAGTAGGGCGCGGGCTGTTCGGGCGAGTGCGGGCGACCGCCGTGGACGACCGGCACCCCGGCCTCGGCCAGGCGGGCCGAGAGCGGGTTGTCGCTGTGCAGGGAGATCAGCAGCGCGCCGTCCACGTGGAAGCCGCTGAGGTAGTCGCCCACGCGCTTGTGCTCGGCCTCGGTCCGGGCCGTGGTGAGCATGAGCTGGAGGTCGCGCTCGTGCAGGACCGAGCTCACCCCGCGGATGATGTCGGCGAAGAAGGGGTCGGAGAACAGCCGGTCCCGGGGCTCGGAGACGACCAGCGCGATCGTGTCGGTGCGCCTGGTGACCAGGGTGCGCGCGGCCTGGTTCGGGCTGTAGCCGAGTTCGGCGATCGCGGCGTGCACGGCCTCCCGGGTGCGGGGGCTGACCTGAGCGGACCCGTTGATCACCCGCGAGACGGTCCCTCGTCCGACCCCGGCGCGCTGCGCCACCATCTCAAGGGTCGGACGCTTCCGACCAGCACCGGTCTTGGCCACTTCGAGGCTCCCTCTGGGATCGTGTCCCGCCTTCCCCGGGGACTGCTTCCCCGGGGCGGCGGCGTGTGCGACGGGCATCCACGGTCATACCCGCCCGGAACGACTGTGTGGGGTGCCCCTCGGGACACCCCACGGTCCTTCCGCGGTGCGCCGGGCCTCCGCCGCGTGCGCGGCGGAGGCCCGGCGCACTCCAGGACGTGCTCCGTGGACGCCGCCCGCCGCGCGGCGGGCGGCGTCCACGGGACGTGTTACCGGCGCTCGGGGAACTGACCCGTCTTGGCCAGTTCGGCGTACCAGTGCCCGCTGTCCTTGACGATCCTGCGCTGCGTCTCGTAGTCGACGTGCACGATGCCGAACCGGCGGGAGTACCCCCACGCCCACTCGAAATTATCCAGGAGCGACCAGGCGAAGTAACCCCGCAGGGGCACTCCGGCCAGGACGGCCTCCTTGGCCGCCCTCAGGTGGCCCTCGTAGTAGTCGATCCGGTCGGTGTCGTTGACCTCGCCGGCCTCGGTGACGGTGTCCTCGAAGGCGCAGCCGTTCTCGGTGACGTAGAGGTCGATGCCGCCGCTCTCCCCCGCCAGGCGGGAGAGCACGTCGAACAGGCCGGTGGGGTCGATCTCCCAGCCCATGTGCGTGACGGGCAGCCCCTGCGAGACGTGCACCTCCTCGGGCTCGGCGCCGAGCCAGGCGCCGCCCTCGCCGCTGACCAGCGCGGGGTCCAGGCCCTTGGCCGAGGCGGCGACGAACTCGGGCGAGTAGTAGTTGACGCCCAGGAAGTCCAGGGGGGCGGAGGTGATCTCCAGGTCGCCGTCCTGGATGAAGGAGAAGTCGGTGACGCCGGCGAGGTCCTCCCTGACGTCCGCGGGGTAGCGGCCCTTGAGCAGGGGGTCGGTGAAGATGCGGTTGCGCACGCCGTCGGCGCGGCGGGCGGCGCGGGCGTCCGCGGCGCTGGGCCCGTGGGGGCGGATGACCGCCTGGTTGTGGGCCAGGCCCACCCGGGCGGGGTGCCCGGTGGAGCGGATCGCCTCGACGGCCAGGCCGTGGCCCAGCAGCAGGTGGTGGGCGGCGGCCAGCGCCGCGGCCGGGTCCTTGTGGCCCGGCGCGTGGTGACCGTTCTCGTAGCCGAGGAAGGCCGAGCACCAGGGCTCGTTGATGGTCATCCAGTTGCTGACGCGGTCGCCGAGGGCCTCGGCGACGACCTGGGCGTAGTCGCGGAAGCGGTAGGCGGTGTCGCGGTGGGGCCAGCCCCCCGCGTCCTCCAGCGGCTGGGGCAGGTCCCAGTGGTAGAGGGTCGCCCAGGGCTGGATCCCGGCTGCCAGGAGGGTGTCCACGAGGCGGTCGTAGAAGTCGATCCCGGCCTGGTTCACGGCGCCGGTGCCCTCGGGGATGATCCGCGGCCAGGCGACGGAGAAGCGGTACGCGCCCAGGTTGAGCTGGCTCATGAGCGCGACGTCGTCGGCGTAGCGGTTGTAGTGGTCGTCGGCGGGGTCGCCGGTGTCTCCGCCCAGGACCTTGCCGGGTGTCTCGGCGAAGGTGTCCCAGATGCTGCGGCCGCGGCCGTCGGCGGTCGTGGCGCCTTCGATCTGGAACGAGGCGGTGGCCGCCCCCCAGAGGAAGCCCTCAGGGAAATCGTTGCGGTTGTTCACTGCTGGTGTACGCACCTTCCATGACGAGGGGACATCGTTTTGGGAGCGCTCCCATAAAAGAAACAGAGAAGTACCTTGATGTCAATCAACAGCCTCATCACCGCAATCCAAACGTTACGGGCAGGCGGCACCGGAGACGGTTCCGCGTCACCGGCCTCAGGTGCCCTCCCCACCGACGGGGACCACGACGCCCCGCCAGCGCTCCTCCATGAACGCGCGCACCTCGCCGCTGTGCAGGAGCTCGTCGAGCCGGGCGATCTCCTCGTCGCCGATGTCGTCCGTGGCCACCACCAGCCCGTTGGCGTAGGGGTTGTCCTCGGTCTCCTCCCAGGCCAGCACGTTGGCGGTGGAGACCAGGTCGGCCTCCAAGGCGTAGTTGCCGTTGACCACCGCCGCGTCCAGGTCCTGGAGCGAGCGCGGCAACTGGGCCGCCTCCACCGGGGTGACCGTGACGCTGAGCGGGTTGTCCGCGATGTCGTCGACCGAGGGCGCCTCCCCGCCCGTGTCGGCCAGGGTGATGAGGCCCTCGGTGTCGAGCAGGTCCAGCGCCCGGCCCGTGTTGGAGGTGTCGTTGGGCACGCCGATCCGCGCGCCCTCGGGCAGGTCCGCCAGGTCGGTCAGCTCCTGTGAGTAGACGCCGAAGGCCTCCAGGTGCACGTCCGTCACATAGCTCAGGTCGGCGTCCGGGTTGCCCTGGAGGTACTCCTCCAGGAACGGCCGCGTCTGGTAGTAGTTGGCGTGCAGTTCGCCCTCGGCCAGCGCCGCGTTCGGCTGGTTGTAGTCGGTGTAGACGGACACGTCCAGGGCCAGCCCCGCGTCGGCCGCCAGGTTCTCGTCGACGAACTCCAGGATCTCGGCGTGCGGCGTCGGCGTGGCGCCGATCCGCAGGACGGTCACGTCCTCCCCTCCGGTCTCCTCCCGCGCCCGTTCGCTGGGACTGCCGCAGGCCGCCGACAGGGCCACCGCCGTCGCCGCGGCTGCGCCCCGCACGGCGCGCCTCCTCGAGTCCTCGGCCATCGCCTTCTCCCTCCGTGCCGCCGGGACAACTCGCGGGGGGAGGGGGTCGTTCTCTGGTGTACCCCGTCGCGTCAGCGCCGCGCCAGGCGACGCACCAGCAGATCGCCCAGGCTCTGCGCGATCTGCACGATGACGATGAGCAGGATGACGGTGGCCCACAGGTAGTGGTCGTTGAAGCGCTGGTAGCCCTCGCGGATGGCCAGGTCGCCCAGACCGCCTCCGCCGATGGCGCCGGCCATCGCCGAGTAGGAGATGAGGGTGACCACGGTCATCACCAGGCCCGCGATGAGGCCGGGCATGGCCTCGGGCAGCATCACCTTGCCCACGATGGTGACGCGGCGGGTGCCCATGGCGTGCGCGGCCTCGACGACCCCGCGGTCCACCTCGCGCAGGGAGGTCTCCACCAGGCGGGCGAAGAAGGGGATCGCTCCGATGCTCAGGGGAACGATCGCGGCCGTGGGGCCCAGAGTGGTGCCCACCAGCAAGCGGGTGAGGGAGAGCACGGCCACCATCAGCACGATGAACGGCAGGGAGCGGCCGATGTTGACGACGGCGCTGAGCACGGCGCGCACGGCGGGCGCGGGGATGAGCCCGCCCCGGTCGGTGGCCACCAGCAGCACGCCCAGCGGCAGGCCGAACAGGACGCTGACGACGGTGGCCCACCACACCATGTAGACGGTGTCCAGGGTGCCCAGCCACAGGTCGGGCCACATGGCGGGCCAGGCCTGGACGAACGCGACGACGGCGTCCCAGGGGCCGGTGCCCCCGGTGGCGGCGGCGAGGTGCAGGACGTCGGCGGGGTTGGTGCTCACTTGCGGGCCTCCTCGACCAGCAGGCCGTGCTCGGACAGGTAGGCGAGCGCCTGGTCGCGGCGGTCGCCGCGCAGGTCCACGCTCAGGCGGCCCACGGACTGCCCAGCGACCTCCTCCACGCCGCCGCCCAGGATGTTGACGTCCACGTCGAAGCGGCGGGTGAGTTCGGACATGAGCGGCTCGTCGAAGGAGCGCGGGTAGGTGACGTAGACCGTGTCGGGTCCTCCGTGCGCGGGCAGCGGGAAGAGCGAGCGCGCCAGCAGCGAGCCGGGGGTGCCGATGAGGTCGAGCACCCGGCCGGACTCCAGGAACGCGCCGTTCTCCATGATCGCCGCGGAGTCGCAGATCCTCTTGATCACGTCCATCTCGTGGGTGATCAGCAGGATGGTCAGGCCCAGTTCGTCGCGCAGGCGGCGCAGCAGGGCCAGGATCGCGTCGGTGGTGGCCGGGTCGAGCGCGGAGGTGGCCTCGTCGCTGAGCAGCACCTTGGGGTCGGAGGCCAGCGCGCGGGCGATGCCCACCCGCTGCTTCTGGCCCCCGGAGAGCTGGGAGGGGTAGGCACGCGCCTTGTCCCCCAGGCCCACGAGTTCGAGGAGTTCGCCCACGCGCCTCCTGCGCCGGGCGCGGTCGACGCCGGAGACCTCCATGGGGAAGGCCACGTTGCCCGCGACGGTGCGCGAGGACAGCAGTGCGAAGTGCTGGTGCACCATGCCGATGCGGCGGCGGGCGACCCGCAGGCGCGCGCCGCGCAGCGCGGTCAGCTCCTCGCCGTCGACCCGGACCGTTCCGGCGTCGGGGCGCTCCAGGAGGTTGACCGAGCGCAGCAGGGTGCTCTTGCCCGCGCCGCTCTGGCCGACCACACCGAAGACCTCGCCGGGCTCGACGTGCAGGTCGACCCCGTCCAGGGCGGTCACCCGGTGCTTCTTCAACCTGTAGGCCTTGTGGAGGCCCACTGCGTCAATCACGGTGTTCCCATCGACGTCTGGCGGTGGTGTGGCGCCCGGGGCGGGGTCCGGCGCGGGCCCGTCGCCCGCGTCCGAGCGTATGGAAGCGCCCCGAGGGCGCGGGCGGCGGCGCGCCGGTGGTCGGGCGGGCGCCGGTAACGGCCGGTCCGAAGAGGCACCGCCCTCGGGGGCGGTGCCTCTTCGGACCTCCGCTTCACTTCGTCCCACCCGTCGTCCGCCACCACCCTCAACGGACGCCTACGGCGCGGTTCTCCCGGGAGAACCCGACTCCGCCGCCTCCGGAACCCCGTGGGCGCACGAACCGGCCCCCGCGCACCGGGGCCGGTCAGAGAGGCGGGCCTCAGCCCCCGGTGTCCGGGTGCCGGGGGCGGGTCCACGGGACCGGGCGGACACGACAGCGCCCGCCGGGCAGCGGAAGACACCGCTCGGCGGTGTCCGACCGCGTGGGCGCGGTGGTCGCTGGATCGTGCGCACAAGCCTTCACGTTTCCCACTCAACCACGGGGAAAAGGGTCGGTTCACCCGATTTCCCTGTTCGGATCGGGTTACCTCCACCACATCGGGGCCCTCACGGCACGGTGGATTCGTCCTGTCCCTCCCGAATAACCGCGCGAGTGCCTACACTCATGACGGTCCCTTTACTCTCGCCCCCGGCTCCCGGGTGTGCGCGGGAGACCAGGGCCGAAGGCCGCTCCCGCGGCTGTCGGCCCCGCTGGGGAAACGACGAGAAACAGTGCCCGCTCCGCCCCCTCGCCCGGGGGCCGCGCGGGCCCGAGGAGCGACCGCACCGTGCAGCCCGACGACCTGAGCCGAGTGGACGAATTCGCCGACTTCTGGGCTCCCGACCCTCCCGAACTCAGCTGGCCGGGCCGCGCACGGGACACGGCGCGGCTCCTAGCAGCCGCTGCGCGCCCGGGCCGCGCGCGTGTGGCCGCGCTGGCGCTGGCCGTGCTGGGCGGATTCCTGTTCGCACCCCAGGGCACGGCGGTGGCGGCGCCGGTGCCCGCCGAGCCGGAGGACATGAGCGCCCTCCAGGACCGCGCGGACACCCTGAGCGAGGAGTTCAACGGCGAGCTGCGCGACATGGAGGGCGTCATCCAGGAGGCCGAGCGCGCCGAGGAGCGGGCCCAGAGCACCCGCGAGGACGTGGAGGACGCGCGCGAGCAGGTACGCGCCCTCGCGGTGGCCACCTACACCAGCAGCGGAATCGGCCTGTCCATGTCGCTTTTCGTCGAGGCCGACCCCGACGAGATCATCGACCGCGCGGTGGTGATCGACTACCTGTCCACCAGCAACCAGGACAAGATCGACCAGCTCAGCCAGGCCCTGGAGCGCGACGAGACCGCGCAGGAGAACGCCGAGGAGCAGCTTGCCGCGGCCGAGGAGGACCTGGACGAGCTGGAGGGGCGCCGAGAGGAGGTCCAGGAGATGATCGCGGACCACCCCGTGCAGCCGATGGGCGGCCAGTACAACATCACCCCGCGCACCGAGCAGATGCGCGAGCTGATCATCGAGGAGTTCGGCGAGGGCAGGGACGTGGGCGGCGTGGGCTGCTACCGGGAGGTCGGCGGCTGGGTGGTCGGCGAGCACCCCAAGGGCCGCGCCTGCGACTTCATGGTGGACCCCAACGGGAACACGCCCTCACAGGAGCAGGTCGACCGCGGCTACGCGATCGCCGAGTGGGCCCAGGAGAACGCCGACCGCCTCGGCATCATGTACATCATCTACCGGCAGCAGATCTGGGACATCCGCCGTGGCGACGAGGGCTGGCGCGACATGGCCGACCGCGGCAGCATCACCGAGAACCACTTCGACCACGTGCACATCTCGATGTTCTGATCCGGCGGCGCCCTCGACGGACGCCCCATTACCCCGCGCGGGGCGCGACCGCGCGGGGAACGGCGTCACGATTGCGTCACGCGCGGGATGAGTTCCTGCACAACCGACACAAAACAGTGACGATTCGCCCCGCTACCCCCGGTCTGACCTGCCCAGGGGACACCACTCACGGCTAGGATGCACACGTCCCGGCCCGGACCGAAGGACGCCTTCGGCTCCGTCCGGCCACCGCCCCCGGTGGCCGGTCCCCCGGTCCACCGCAACCTCCGTACGGAGGCGGGGAACGCCCGCCCACTCCCCCGCCCTCGCCCGCGGGACGGCAGTGGCGACAGGTGCGCCTCCCCCACACGGCCACCGTGGCCCCTTCCGGGGCCGCACGGGAAGTCGTGAGAACCCAACGGCGCACACACGCGCCCAG
>NZ_LEKI01000124.1:0-33492 GCF_001029525.1 Nocardiopsis sp. RV163
GGCACGCGCGGGAACGTGGGTTGTTCTCCGGGGCGGGGTCCGTTGTCGGTGACGCGCAGTTCCAGGTGGCGCGGGGTGCGTTCGATCTCCACGCGGATGGTGCCGCCGGGGAGCCCGGACGCCGAGTGGCGCAGGGCGTTGGTGGTCATCTCGGAGACGGTGACGCCGACGGGTTCGGCCAGGCTGGGGCGGGAGCGGGTGGCTTGGGCGGCCCAGCGGCGGGCGATCCTGACGTGGCCGAGTTCGGGGCCGAGCAGAATGCCTGATGTGGTGGCGGTTCCGCACAGTCGGCGTGGAAGCGTCGGGGCCTGGACGATAGGCTTGTTCATGTCTCACCTCGGGCTATTCGGGGTGGGTCACCTTGCCTCGGAGATCGCTCTCACCTTCGGTCTCCGAGGCTTTTTCATGCCCTTGTAGATATTTCGCCCGATATGGGCTGCGAAGCTTTCTGTATTTGCTTCTTCATGAACCTTGCCAATCTCGCCGCCCCCTGGTCTAGGCTTATCGTCACCCTCGGTATTTTTTGCATAGGCGGCCATAGGCCGCGTTGAGAGATCGGAGTGCGGCGGCATGTCCGACGAAGACCTCAAGGTTTCGAAGGAACGTTTCGGAAAGCTCCTCAAAAAGCTCCGGTCCAGAGCTGGGATGACGCAACAGGAGCTGAGTGCCCTGTCCATGGTTGGTCAGAGCACCATCAGCGATATCGAGCGTGGGAAAAAACGGACGCAGAGGGACTACGTCGTCCATTTGGACTCAGCCCTCACCGCGCGTGGAGTTCTTCTGGGCGCGTGGGATGCGTCCTTCTCCGACGGTGGAACCAGCGCCTACTTCCGCGAAGTGGCCGAAGCCGAGCAAACCGCGGAGGAGATCCGGGAGTACGCTTTGGGCCTCGTTCCCGGCCTGCTCCAGGTTGAGGGGTACGTTCGGGCGATCAGTAGTCTCGCCCGACCGAAAGCCGCTCCTGAGAGCATCGACAAGATCGTGGTTGCCCGCCAGTACCGGCAGGAACTTCTTGCTCGCGCGCACCCGCCTGCGGTAACGGTCCTGCTGGATGAGACGGTGCTCCTACGTCGGTTCCAGGACCCCGAGATCATGAATGCCCAGATCCAGCACCTCATCGAACAGTCCCGGCGACCCCGGTTGCGGATTCAGATCGTGCCGTTGAAGACTGAGGGACATGCGGGTCTGGGCGGTGCTTTCAAGCTGATGGAAGTTCCCGACACGGGGACGTTCGCTTACGTGGAGAGTCAGGAGACGGGGTTCGTCCTGAGGCAGTCAGAGGTTGTGGCAGGCTACGAGCACACGTTCGCGGAGCTGAGGAGCGCCGCGCTGCCGGTCCCTGAGTCCCGCGTCAGGATGGAAGAGATTCGAGGCATGATCGCATGATGACCGAGGACTGGAGCAAGTCCAGCTACAGCAACGGCACCGGTGGTGACTGCGTGGAGGCCCGTCGTGACCAGGCGGCCGTCCTGGTCCGCGACACCCAGAACCGGACGCTCGGCCACCTCGCGACCCCCACCGTCGAGTGGACGGCCCTGGTCAGCGCCGTTCGCGCCCAGTAGTCCACGGACACGACCGGTCCCGCCCAGACGAACCGGGCGGGGCCGCTCACTGTCCCGCCGCGTAGTCCCGGGGCGATGACCCCAGCACGCGCAGGAACATCGTGGAGAACGCCGACGGACTCTCGTACCCCAACTCCATCGCCACCCTGGTCACCGGTTCACCCCTGGCCAGCAGCGGCAGCGCGTGCAGCACGCAGGCCCGCTGCCGCCACCGCGCGAAGCTCATCCCCGTCTCCGCCCGGAAGAGCCGGTGCACCGTCCGCTCGCTGACGTGCAACCGCCCCGCCCACCGCGCTGGCGGATCGTGCACGTCCGGCGCTCCCATGAACTCCTCGCACAACGCCCGCAATCCTTCATGTCCAGGCAGCGGCAGGTCCAGCGGCAGCGGCACGAGCCGACGCAGTTCGTGCAGCACCAGCGCGAACACCGCCGCGTCCCGGCCGTGCGGGGGATAGCGCGGCTCCAGGTCCACCGCCGTCAACAGCAGCTCCCGGAGCAGCGGTGACACCTCCACCACCTGGCAGCGCCCCGGGAACCACGCGACCGCGCCCGGTTCCAGGTACAGGCTGCGCGTGCTCACCCCCGTCATGACCACGCGGTGGTCGGTCCCGGCCGGGATCAGCACGGCCCGGTGCGGTGGCACGGTCCACTCCCCGTCCTCGGTCTGGACCCGCATCACCCCAGTAGCCCCGTAGAGGAACTGCGCCCGCCGGTGCCGGTGGGCGGGCAGCACGTGGTCGGGCGGGTAGTCGGTGCCTATCGCCAGGACGGGCCGGTCGATGGAGTCCACCTCGGCGACGGGGATGTTGCGCATGGGGTGGACGCTACCGGGTGTTGTCCGCTGCGCGAAGGATGGTGGCGTTCTTTCGAAAGCGCGCCAACCGCTGTCTGCCTAACGTGGTCCGGGTGCTCACCTTCGTCCTTCCCCTGCTCGCCCTGGGACTGCTGACCGGCGTCACCACCGTCCTGTTCGGCTTCGGCGGCGGCTTCGTGGTCGTCCCCGTCGTCTACTACGTCACCCGCGCCCAGGCCGACCCCGGGGTGGACCCGATGGCCGTGGCCGTGGCCACCTCCACCGCCGTGATGGTCGTCAACGCGCTCAGCGCCACCCTCTCCCAGCACCGGGCCGGGAGGCTGCGCCGCGACTACGTGTGGCCGTTGGCCGCCTACATCGGCGTCGGCGCGGTGCTGGGCTCCCTGGCCGCCACCGCTGTCGGGGGAGGGGCCCAGCGCGTGCTGTTCATCGCCTACATCGCCGTCACCCTGCTCGACACCCTCCTGCGCAAGGGCTTCCTGACCCGCGACCCCGACACCGGACCCCGCCTGCTGGGGCGGCGCACCACCACGGCGGGCGGGGTCGGTATCGGCGCGGTGACCAGTTTTCTCGGCGTGGGCGGCAGCGTCATGACCGTCCCCCTGCTGCGCCGCCGGGGCCTGCCTATGGGGGAGGCGACCGCGATGGCCAACCCGCTCAGCCTGCCCGTCGCGGTGGCGGGCACGGCGGTGTACGCGCTGTTCGGCGAGGGGGGAGGCGCCGGGCCCGGCCACCTGGGCTCGGTGGACCTCGTGGCCGGGGCCCTGCTGCTCGCCGGGTCGCTGCCCGCCATCGCCGTCACCCGCCGCCTGGTGGGCCGGGTGCCCGACCGGGTGCACGCGGTCTCCTACGTCGTGCTGCTGGCGGTGGTCCTGGCGGCCTTCGTCCTCGTGTGAACGTCCGGCCGCTGGACCTAACGCCGCGTACCGCTGGCCGCCGGGGTGCTCCGGCTAAGGGACCGCACCGGCGCTCGGGGGCGCGTGTCGGTGCCCGGTCCCCGTACCACCCGCGGAAATACTGGCCGTATGGATCTTGAGGGAGCCCGAGTCCTGGTGGCCGGGGCCACGGGCGTACTCGGCGGGCACATCAGCAGGGCACTGAACCGGGAGGGTGCGCGGGTCGTGCTCGCCGGACGCGACGAGGAGGCGCTCGAAGCGCTCGCGCGGGAACTCGACGGGTCCTCCACGGCCGTGTTCGAGGCGGCCGACACCGAGGGCTGCGCGGCGCTCGTGCGCCGCACCGCCGAGGAGTCGGGCGGTCTGGACGGGCTGGTCATCGCCTTCGGCGTCGTGGCCTTCGACACCGGCCCCGACTCCGAGGGCGGCATCGAGGACGCCGCGGTCGAGAAGATGTTCCAGGTCAACACGCTCGCGCCGATGGCGATGCTGCGCGCGGCGATCGACGCGGTCGAGCCCGGCGGGGCGGTGGCGGCGGTCACCGCCGTGACCGCCGAGTACCCGACCCACGGCATGGCGGCCTACTCGGCCAGCAAGGCCGCCCTGTCCGCCTGGCTGACGGCCGCCCGCGCGGACTACCGCGCCAGGCACGTCGCGGCCCTGGACGTGCGCGCGCCGCACATGGACACCGGACTCGCCGACCGCCCCCTGGCCGGGACCGCGCCCGCGAACCTGCCCGAGCCCCACCCCGTGGACGAGGTGGTGGAGGCGATCGTGCGGGCCCTGCGCTCCGACGCCAGGTCGGTGGCCTTCGACCCCCGGGAGCGCAAGCTCAACGTCCGGTAGCCGCTGACTCCCCGCCCGTCGGCTGCCGGGTCGCGGGCGGACCCGCCGCCGTCGGCCGGGCCGGTGCGTCAGCCCTGGGGGGCCAGCACCGCCGCCGCGGCGGCCAGGTCGGCGGCGGCGCCGGTGGTCAGCGCGTACAGTGCGTACCCGATCGGGGAGGCGTCCCACAGGTGCCTTGCCTGCGCCGCCAGGCCGGGGTGGACGTGCCCGCCCGCCCGCTCGTAGGCGGTGAGGGTGGCCCGCAGCATCTCCTCGCCCGCGGCGCCGTACTGGGCGGACAGGTCGCGTGCGGGGTCGTCCACGCGGGCGGTCGTCCAGTCCAGGACCCCGGTGACCGCGCCCTCCCCGTCGAGCAGCACGTGCGCGGGGTAGATCTCGCCGTGGGTCATCACGGTCCGCTCGGGCCAGCAGGTGTCGTCGTCGAGCCACGCCCTCCATGCCCCGGTCAGGGCGGGGGAGACGGTGAAGGCCTCGCTCACGCGGGCGATGTCGTCCCGCCACGCCTGGCGTACCCGGGCCGGGGTGCGGACCTCGACGCCCGCGGCCCCGGCCCGCTCCGGGGAGATCGAGTGCAGGCGGGCCAGCAGGCGCCCCAGGCGCTCGGCGTAGTCGGGGCTGGCGGGGTCCATGTGCCAAACGGGTTCTCCGGCGTCGGTCAGGGTCAGGCCCGGGGCGCCGGGCAGGGCCGGGTAGGCGATCAGCTCGGGGGAGCGGACCCGCCAGTCGGGGACCGCGACGCCGTCCTCGGCCAGGACCGGGGCGACCAGGTCGAGGACGCGCTTCTCGGCGGTCATGCCCTCGGTGACGTCGGCGCGGCGCGGGACGCGCAGCACCCACTCGCGGCCGTTCGTGTCGCGGGCCATGACGACGCGGTAGTCCAGGCCCGCCTCGTTCACCGTGGCGCCCCGTGCGGACAGGTGCAGGCCGTGGGCGGCGGCCAGGGCGATGGTGTGATCGATGGCGCTCATGGGACCAAGCTCCCACCCGCGTCCGCGTAAAGCGAGGCGACAGGTCGTGCGGGCGACGCCGGACGCGGACGGGAGAGGTCGCGCTCCGGACCGGCCCCGGCCCGCTCCGGGGGCGATCACGGCGATCGACTGAGCCGGGCCCGGGTCAGTCGGCCCGGAGCGGGCCGGACCCCGGCGCCGGGGCGGCGAAGTACTCGTGCGCCGTGCGGGCGAGCAGCGTGGCGCCGTCGGAGACGACCCCGTTGGCGGCCTCCCCCACGCAGACGGCGGCGAACTCGGGCTGGTGGTTGCTGACCGGGAAGCAGCCCAGGCCGATGTAGGGGTGGATGGCCGGAACGTGCTGGGAGACGTTGCCCATGTCGGTCGAGGCCCGGTTCATCGTCTGGTGTTCGGGGGGCGCGTCGAAGCGCCGCCCGAGCGCCAGGGCGTGACGCGTGTAGATCTCCAGGGCGCGCTCGTCCGTGCGGAACTCCGAGTAGGGCTGCGACTCCGGGGTGAACTCCAGGGCGGTGCCGGTCGCCAGCGCTCCGGCCCGGAAGCACTGTTCCACCCTGCGGCGCAACGGCTCCAACTGCTCCAGGTTCTCGGCCCGGGTGTACCAGCGGCCCTCGGTCACCGCGGGGATGGCGTTGGGCGCCTGCCCGCCCACCGTCTGGATCCCGTGGACGCGGGTGCCCGGCGGGAGCTGCTGGCGCAGCAGGCCGAGGGCCACCTGTGCGACCACGAAGGCGTCGTTGGCGTTTCGGCCCTCGTGCGGGTAGGCGGCGGCGTGGGCCGACCGGCCGGTGAAGCGGACGTGGTCGTGGGCGACGGCGTAGGGCTCGGCCCGCGGTGCGTCCACCGGCCCGGGGTGGGCCATCAGCGCCAGGTCCAGGTCCCGGAAGGCTCCGGCGTCCAGCAGTTCGATCTTGCCGCCGCCGCCCTCCTCGGCCGGGGCGGCGATCACGTCGATACGCAGGTCGAGCGGGTCCGCCCAGGGGCGCAGCGCGATCGCCGCGCCCGCCGACATCGCGGCGATCAGGTTGTGCCCGCAGGCGTGGCCCAGGCCGGGCAGCGCGTCGTACTCCACGACGAAGCCGACCCGGCGCCGACCGGTCCCGTAGGTGGCGTGCAGCGCGGTGGGAAAGCCGAGGTAGGCGGTCTCGACGGCGAAACCGAACCGCTCCAGCAGCTCCGCCGTCCACCGCGCCGCGCGGTGCTCCTGCCAGGCGGTCTCGGGGTGGGCGTGCAGCGTCTCGGAGTAGGAGACCAGCTCCGGCAGGTGCTCCGCGGCGCTCGGCAGCGCGCCGGGTTCAGCGGTCATCGCCCGGCACCCCGTATCCCGGTGAGGCGGCCGGTTCCAGGCCGCGCCGGACGTAGTCGTCGCGCTGGGGGAGCCAGACCTTGAGCAGTTCGCCCAACTCCCCGATCGGGTCCTCGCGCCAGTCCACGCGCAGGTCCGTGTCGCGCCAGCCGTGCGCGGACACGGTGGACAGCCCCGCGGAGTAGACCGGTCCGGCCTCGCCTCCGGCTGCCAGGCCCGCGGCCAGGGCGGTGAGCAGGCGTTCCTCCAGCTCCCCCCGGGCCGAGCCGAAGGCCTCGCACATGGCCGCGGGGACGCCCGGGTCCGAGAGCATGTTCCCGGCGGCGGCGCAGTGGGGGCCGGTGGCCTCGCCGTGGACGCCGATGGTGAGACCGCCGCTGAACGTGGCCGCTGCGCCGGAGGCGTCCACCACCGTGAGCTGCCGGTAGGCGGTGTCCGGTGCGGTGCCGGTCACGGCGTCGAGCGCCGCTCGGGGGCTCGCGCCCGCGGCGAGCCGGTCCAGCAGCGCCGTTCCCAGCCGAGGGTCGGTGATGTTCTGCGAGGCGACCGCGCCGACGGAGTCGCGCAGGTGGACGACCCGTGCGGCGACGGCGGGGGAGGACGAGGACGCGGCGACGCCGAACCTGCCGTCCTGGTGGGCCGCGATGGAGAAGGTCACTTGTCGCCTCCCGAGATCACGGCCGTCGCGTCGATCTCCACCAGCCATTCGGGCCGGGCCAGGGCCTGGACGACGATGCCCGTGGAGACCGGGTGGACCCCCTTCAGCCAGCGCCCCATCTCGCGGTAGACCTCCTCGCGGTAGCGCGGGTCGGTGAGGTAGACGGTCACCTTCACGATGTCGTCCAGACCGCTGCCCGCCTCCCGGAGCAGCAGGTCGATGTTGGCCATGGCCCTCTCGGTCTGCGCGCGGACGTCGCCCACGCCCACGGACTCGCGGGTGTCCAGGTCCTGGCCGATCTGGCCGCGCAGGTACACGACCCCTCCGGCCACCACCGCCTGGCACAGGTCGTTGTCGAGGTTCTGCTCGGGGTAGGTGTCTTTGGTGTTGAACTTGCGGATGCGCGTGTGCGTGGTCATGGTGTGATCACCCCTGGGTGTGGGACGGGTGCGGGTGCGCGTCGTGGTGTTCCATGTAGCCGCGCTGGATGCAGATCTGGTCGGCCACGTACTTGGCGTCGTGCCAGGCCCCCCAGATGAAGCTCGAACCGCGGCGGGACTGCCACGGCAGCCCCATGAAGTAGACGCCGGGCTCGGAGGAGACCCCGCGCTGGTGCCTGGGCCTGCCGTTCTCGTCGAACGCGTCCACCCGCAGCCAGCCGTAGTCGGCGGTGAAGCCGGTGGCCCACAGGACGGTCCGGACCCCGGCGGCGGCGAGGTCGAGTCCGGGGAGGGGGTCGGTCACCGATTCCGGGTACGCGCCCAGGGCGCGGGCCCCGGGCTCCTCGGGCAGGCCGAGTCCGTTGCGTTCGACGTAGGCGTCTGCCTCGTCCAGCAGCGACAGGTAGTTGGCGTCGCCGCGGTCGATGTTGTCCCGCAGGTCGGGCGCGAAGCGGACGGTTCCGGCGTCGAAGGACTCCGTCCGGCCGACCAGCGTGACGCCGCGCCCCGCCAGGTCCCGGAAGTCCACGGTGTGGCCGCCGTGCGCGCCGCTGACCGCGATCGTGACGTGCTCGGCGCCCTGCGCGGGGGCCGAGGCCTCCCACTTGCCGAGCACGCCCAGCCACCAGACGAAGTCGTGCCCCCGGTACCGGCGCGGCGGTCGGTCGTGCGGACCGACGGAGAGGTACACCCGTCGGCCGCTGGCGCGGAGTTCGTCGGCGATCTGTACCCCCGAGGAGCCCGACCCGACCACGAGCACGCCGCCCTCGGGCAGTTGCGCGGGGTTGCGGTAGGCGCTGGAGTGGAGCTGGACCAGACCCGAGTCCCCGGGGATGAGCGGGGGGACGACCGGACGCTGGAACGGGCCGGTGGCGGCCACGACGTAGCGGGCGTCGATGTCACCGTCCGAGGTTTGGACCCGGAACCCCCGGCGTCCGGTGTTCCGTCGCACCGAGGTCACCTCGACCCCGCACCGGATCGGCGCGCCGATCTTCTCGGCGTAGGTCGCCAGGTAGTCCGCGACGCCTTCCTTGGAGGCGAAGTCCTCGGGGTCCAGGCCGGTGAACTCCAGTCCGGGGAACCGGTCGTGCCAGACGGGCCCGTTCGTGACCAGCGAGTCCCACCGCTCCGAGCGCCAGCGCTCGGCCACACGGCTCCTCTCCAGGACGACGTGGGGCACCCTGCGGTCGCTGAGGTGCTCGCTCATCGCGATCCCGGCCTGCCCCCCTCCGACGACGACGACCTCGATCTCTTCCAGTGACATGCACAGCCTCCAGGCTCTGGTCAACGCGTGTGTTCGGGGCGGGTGCTTCCCGCGTGCCTCTCCCCGGGCGCGCGGGCGCCGTCCCGCGGGCCCGGCCTCGGCCGGGCCCGCGCGGGTGCGGGGAGGGGGATGGTTCAGCGCGAGGCCCGGTCGCTCTCGTGCAGCAGGTCGGAGCCGCTGGTCTCGGGCATGGTGCGCAGCGTGACCGCGCCGATGACGCCGATCACGACCATGGTGAAGGCGGGGACCATGCTGCTGCCGGTGAGGGAGATCAGCCAGGTCATCAGGTACGGCAGGGTTCCCGCGAAGAACGCCCCGGCGACGCTGTAGGCCATCGACAGCCCGCTCTGCCGGGTCCGGGTCGGGAACAGCTCCGCCACCGCGGACGCGTGGGTGCCCAGGATGACCGCCAGGATCGCGGCGAGGCCGAAGGTCGCGGCGAACGCCGCCCACGAGGTCTGCACCTGCATCAGCCAGAACAGCGGCACGGAGGCCGCGATCAGCAGCGCCGCGGCGGTGTAGAGCACCGGCTTGCGGCCCACGCGGTCCGAGATCCTGCCCGAGAGGGGGATGATCCCCATGGCGACCACCGAGGCCACCGCGGAGAGCAGGGCCGCCCGGTCGGCGGGCACTCCCACGATCTCCTCCTGGTAGGTGATCAGGTACACCAGGACGATGTAGAAGGTGGAGTTCATGAAGGTCTCGATGCCGACCGTCTGGAGGAACTGCCTGCCGTTGGAGCGGAACACCTCGACGACCGGCTGGCTCGGGACGTTGTTCATGTCCTCCAGCGCGCGGTACTCGGGGGTGTCCTCGATGCGCAGGCGGATGTAGAGGCCCACCGCGGCCATGGGCACCGTCAGCAGGAAGGGGATCCGCCACGCCCAGTCGAGGACGACCTCTGCCGGGAAGGACGCGTGCAGGGCCCACACGGCGAACGACGCGCACAGGAACCCGGCGACCGAGCCGAACTCGATCCAGGAGCAGCCGAACCCGCGGCGCTTGGGCGGTGAGAACTCCGCGAGGAAGGCCGCTGCCGAGCCGAACTCCCCGCCCGCGGCGAGGCCCTGGATGATGCGGGCGACCACCAGCAGGACCGGTGCGAGCAGGCCGACGGACTCGTAGCTGGGCAGCAGCCCGAGCATGAGCGTGCCGGCCGCCATCGAGATGATGACGATCGACAGCGTGGTCTTGCGCCCGAAGCGGTCGCCGAGGTGGCCGAAGAGCACCGAGCCGAGCGGGCGCACGAAGAACGCCACGGCGAAGACCGCGAAGACCGACAGCAGGGCGGTGGTGCCGTCCTGCTCGGGGAAGAACACCTGCGCCATCGTGGTGGCCAGGTAGGCGTAGACGGCCCAGTCGAACCAGTGGACGAAGACGCCCACCGCCCCGGCGAACACCCCCCGCCGCAGGTCCTTCTCGTCGACCTGCTCCGTGACCTCGCTCGTCATCTCTTCTCCTGGGGGTCTCGTCCTGGCGCGCACCGGGGTCGGGGAGGCCGCTGCGGCCTCCCCGGTCGGGGCGTCCCTGCGCATGGTCAGGCGGTCGCTCGTTCGCGGGAATGCGGTTCCGAACTCCTGGCGGGGAAGGGGTGGGGCCCCGGCGCCGTCGGTGTCCGACCCGCCTGTGCCATGGGTCACCACTATCCAGGCGGGGCTTAGGATCTGTAAAACACATAGTTCCGAAGATCTCCTTCGGGAAAAGCGATAGCTCGGGAAGGGGGCCCGGCCGATGGGCGACGTGAGCCTGCGGCAGCTTGAGTACCTGAGGGCCATAGCCAGGCTCGGGTCGGTGACGGCGGCGGCGCGGGAGCTGTTCGTCTCGCAGTCGACGGTCTCGACGGCGTTGACCGACCTGGAGTCGGCGCTGGGGATCACCCTCTTCGTCCGCTCCCCGAAGGGGATGCGCCCCACCGCGTCGGGGCAGCGCGCCCTGGCCGTGGCCGACGACGTGCGGGCCAGCCTCGAACAGCTCCGGGAGACCGCCAACCGGGAGAGGGAGGAGGTCGAGGGGGAGCTGACCATCGGCTGCTACGCGACGATCGCGCCGATCCTGCTGCCCAGGGTCATCGCGGAGTTCTCGCGTCGGCACCCGCAGGTGCGGCTCTCGTTCGTCGAGGCCTCCCACGGGGCCCTCGTGGACGACCTGCTCAACTCCCGCATCGACCTGGCGATCACCTACCACTACGAGCTGGCGGGCGTGCGCCCGGCGGTCGGCGTGACCTCGCAGTGGCTGCGGTCCGACCCCCCCTACGCGCTCACCCCGGTGGACGGGCCGCTGAGCGCGAAGGGGGAGCTGATCCTGGCGGACCTGGCGGACGAGCCGCTGATCCTCTTCGACCTGCCGCCCGGCGGCGACTACTTCCTCGGCCTGTTCGACAGGGCGGGGCTGACGCCCAACGTGCGCTTTCGCACCACGAGCTTCGAGATGGTGCGGGCCCTGGTGGCCCGCGGCCTGGGCAACGCCCTGCTCACCCAGCGCACCGTGCTGGAGCGCAGCTACGAGGACCTGCCCTATGCGACCAGGGAGCTCGACATCCGGTCCGAGGGGCTCGGGATCGAGGTCATGCGGCTGTCCGGGCGCAAGCCGGTGCGGCGGATGGAGGCCTTCGTCGACGTCTGCAGGGAGGTCGTGGTCTGATCGGCCCGAGCGCCGGGGCCGAACCGGGCGGGAGCCCTTCGCGGCGGACGACGGCGCCCCGGACCCGGACGCCCGCGCCCGGGTCCGGGGCGGCCGGGGGCGGAGCGCTCACCCCCGCACGGTGTTCTCCGTGCTCGGCACGGGGGCCGGGCGGGGGAACTCCGCGGCGGTCGTGAACCGCCCGTCCGCGTGCTCCACCGTCAGTTCGCCGCCGCTGTCGGCCACCCGTTCGCGCAGGGTGGCCAGCCCCCGCAGGCGCGCGGGCGGTTCCTCGGCGGCGCCGTCGTTGACGATGGTGATGCCGGTCTCGGTCAGGGTGATGCGCACCCGCGAGGCCTGGGCGTGGCGCAGGATGTTGGTGGTGGTCTCGCGCAGCACCTGGCCCAGCAGCTCGCCCGCGCCCGGGGCCGCCTCGGCCTCGCGGTCCACGCGCACGTCGATGTCGGCGGCCTCGAAGAGGTTCTTGGCGTTCTCCAGTTCGGCGGACAGGTTCAGGCGCCGTTGGGCGTGGGCCAGCTCCCGGGTCTGGGTGATGGTGTCTCCCACCAGGGACTGGATCTCGCCGAGTTCCTCCTCGGCGCGGTCGGGGTCGGCGCGCACCAGTTTGCGGGCCAGCGCGGTCTTGAGCTTGACCACGTGCAGGGTGTGGCCCTGGATGTCGTGCAGATCGCTGGCGAAGCGCATGCGCTCCTGGGCCACGGCCAGCTCCGCCTCGCGCTCACGCGCCGCCGCCAACTCCGCGATGAGGCCGTGCATCGCGTGGACGAGGACCGTGAGGACGATCCCTCCCAGCGCGACGCCCGCCGAGGCGAGTACGTACTGCAGCAGGAAGTCGACCACGCCCTCGCGCGACACCACCAGTTTCGCCGTGAGCCCGACGGCGGCGAAGGCGGCGATCCCCGCCGTGGCCACCCCCTGGTGGCGCGGCAGGTCGAGGATGATGATCGTGGCCACGATGGCGAACCCGTAGCCGGGCATGGAGACGTCCGCCAGGAACATGCCGAGCAGCCACAGGACCGCGGTGGCGACCAGGCCGGCGACCGTGACCCGGGAGAGGCGGCCCACGTGCCACCGGCTGATGACCAGCAGGGTCACGGCCAGGCTCACGGCCATGAGGAGCGCGTCCCGCCACGAGCTGGCGTTCATCGCCAACAGCAGCGCCCCGACGGCGGAGATAGCGCCGCTTATGAGGTCCACGTGAAGCTTGCGCAGCCGTCCCTGCGTCTCCTCGGTCTTCTCGGACGCCATCCGTGTCCCTTCCAGGTTCGTGTCCACCGCGCACGGTCCTCGGCCTCGGCCCGGGCGCCGGACGCGCCCCCAGTATTCTCCCGGCTCCGCCGCGTGCGCCAGTGACGCCGCGTCATGACCTGGACCCGACAAACGTCACGGCCGGGTGGTGACGTGGTCCCACTGCCGCCGGAGCGCGGCGACCGCTGCAATGGAGTCAGTCCCCCGAACGCAGACCGATCGCCGCGAAGACCCTCTGGAGCCCGTCACCATGACGACCGACCGCGCCGCAGGCCCACCCTCCGTCCCCGGAGGCGAAGACCCGCCCGCTGCCGCCGCCGACACCCGGGCCCCGGCCGGTTCGACGCCGGTCGCCGAACGCGCCCTGGCCCCCGACCTGGCCCGCGGCATGATGCTGCTGCTGATCGCGCTGGCCCACGTGCCGTGGTTCCTTTACCAGGCGCCCATCGGCCTGGCCATGCTGCACCCCGTCGACGGCGGCCTGGCGGACAGGGTCGCGCAGTTCATGACGATCGTCGTCGTGGACGCCCGCACGCACACCATGTTCGGCTTCCTCTTCGCCTACGGCATCGGGCAGATGTACCGCCGGCAGAGGGCGCGCGGCACCAGCGGGAAGGAGGCCCGCGGACTCCTGCGCAGGCGCCACCTGTGGATGCTCGTCTTCGGCGCGGTGCACGCCGCCCTGCTGTGGCAGGGCGACATCCTGGGCACCTACGGCCTGATCGGGCTCATCATGGTGCCGCTTTTCCTCAACCGCAGCGACCGCACCCTCAAGATCTGGCTGTCCGTCCTGTTGGCACTGGGCGCCCTGGTCACCCTCCTCTCGGTGGTCTCGGTCCTGCTGGCGCCGGACGCCGTGTCCACGGCCGCGGCGACCGACATGCAAAGGGCCAGCATCGCCGAGACGGGCTACCTGCTCTCCGCCGTGTTCCGCCTCCCGGCCTGGTTCTTCGGGCTCTTCTCCGGCCTTTTCACCCTGGCTCTGCCGACGGTGTTCCTCATCGGCCTGCTCGCGGCGCGGCACCGGTTCCTTGAGGACCCGGCGCGGCACCTGGGGCTGCTGCGCCGGGTCGCGGTCCTGGGCATCGGCGCGGGGTGGGCCGCCGGAGCGGTGCTGGGCCTGCAGCACGTGGGCGTCCTGGACGCCACCTACGTTTCGGTGGCCTCCTCGGTGCACTTCTACACCGGGATCTTCAACGGGGTGGGCTACGCGGCGCTCTTCGGGCTCCTGGCCCACCGGCTCTCAGCCCGGGAGGCCCGGAGTTCCCTGCCGGTCCGGGCGCTGGTGTCCCTGGGGCGGCGCTCCCTGAGCGGCTACCTCGCCCAGTCGGTGGCCTTCGCCCCGTTCCTGGCCGCCTGGGGGCTGGGCCTGGGCGTGCACCTGTCGAGCTGGTCGGCGGTGCTGGTGGCCGTGGGCACCTGGCTGCTGACCGTCGCGGCGGCCTACTGGCTGGACCGCGCGGGCAGACGCGGACCGGCGGAGGTCCTGCTGCGGAGGCTGACCTACCGCAGGCCGTGACTCGCCCGATGCGACGGTGCGACACCACAGTCACGGCATGACGTTTTCCCGTTCCCACTCGTGACGTGCTGTCACTGGTGGGGCCCCGGAGACGGGAGAACACTGAAAGACGGATTCCAACCGACGCCGCGCGGCCGCGGTCGGACGTGAGGGAACGGCCCTCCCGGTCCACGGCCCCGGCGCCGGACACCGACGAAAGGAATATGACATGGCACTGCCCGACCTGATCCCCGTCGAGGACTTCTTCGGTGCGCCGGAGCGCGCCGGTGCGACGATCTCGCCGGACGGCACCCGCATCGCCTACCTGGCGCCGTGGAAGGACCGGCTCAACGTCTGGGTCCAGGACCTGGACGCGGCCGGGGAGTTCGACGGCGAGCCGCGCTGCGTGACCGCCGACGAGGCGCGCAGCGTGCAGAGCTACCAGTGGACCGACGACTCGCGCTGGCTGCTCTACCTCCAGGACAGCGGCGGCGACGAGAACTGGCACCTGTTCCGGGTCGACCTGGACGCCGCCGAGCCCACCGCGGTGGACCTGACCCCCTTTCCCGGCGCCCGGGTGGTGGGATTCGAGCCGTCCCGTGGACGCCCGGGGAGGATGACCGTCTCGCTCAACGCCCGCGACGCCGCGGAGTTCGACCTGCACGAGCTGGACGTGGCCACCGGCGAGCTCACCATGCTGGCCCGGAGCCCCGGCGCCGGCGAGTCCTGGTTCCAGGGCCGGGAGGGGGAGTTGTTCAGCACATCCCTCAACGCCGACGGCGACTTCGAGGTCTCCCGCCGCGACCCCGGGACGGGCGCCCTGCGCCCGGTCCTGGTCCACGAGGGCGCCGACTACCCGGTGGGCGTCTTTCCCACGCAGGTCACCCCGGACGGGACCGGGCTGTGGATCGGCTCCAGCCGGGGCACCGACCGCACCCGCCTGGTACGCGTGGACCTGTCCACGGGTGAGGAGACCGAGGTCGACAGCCACCCGGACTTCGACATCGACACGCGCGCGCAGGTCTTCCCGACCTTCCCCCCGCCGCTGATCCGCGACCGGCGGGGTGAACTGCTGGGGGTGCGCTACGTGGGTGAGCGCCAGGTCGTCCACGCCCTGGACCCGCACTTCGCCGAGGTGCTGGCCGAGCTGGAGAAGCTGTCCGAGGGCGACCTGGCCGCGATCTCCTGTGACGACGGCGGGCGGCGGTGGGTCGTGGGCTTCACCCACGACCGCGACCCGGGCGCGACCTGGTTCTACGACCACGCCACCGGCGAGTCCCGGCTGCTGTTCCGCGCCCACCCGCACCTGGACCCCGACGCGATGGCCCCCATGCGGCCGGTCACCGTCACCGCCCGGGACGGGCTGGAACTGCCCTCGTACCTGACCCTGCCGGTGGGCGTGCAGCCCCGGAACCTGCCGATGGTGCTGATGGTGCACGGCGGCCCNGGGCCGCCGTGCACCATCAGCACCATCGGCAGGTTCCGGGGCTGCACGCCCACCGGCAGGGTCAGGTACGAGGGCAGTTCCAGCCCGTCCCGGGCGGTGACGGTGACCGGCCGCATGGGGGCCATCGTGTCGGGGTCCAGGTGCGGGTGGGCGCGGAACAGCAGCCGGGACTCGCCGGTGGCGTGGTCGTAGAACCAGGTCGCGCCCGGGTCGCGGTCGTGGGTGAAGCCCACGACCCACCGCCGCCCGCTGCTGTCGGACGACAGTCCCGCCACATCCCCCTCGGACAGCTTCTCCAGCTCGGCCAGCACCTCGGCGAAGTGCGGGTCCAGGGCGTGGACGACCTGGCGCTCGCCCAGGTAGCGCACCCCCAGCAGTTCGCCATGGTGGTCGAGGATCAGCGGCGGGGGGAAGGCCGGGAAGACCTGCGCGCGCGTGTCGATGTCGAAGTCCGGGTGGCTGTCGACCTCGGTCTCCTCACCCGTGGCCATGTCAGCGCGTACCAGGCGGGTGCGGTCGGTGCCCCGGCTGGAGCCGATCCACATCCCGGTCCCGTCCGGGGTGACCTGCGCGGGAAAGACGCCCAGCGGATAGTCGGCGCCCTCGTACACCAGGACGCTGCTCGTGGTGCCCGTCGCGGAGTCGTGACGGGAGATCTCGAAGTCGCTGTCCTCGTTGAGAGCGGTGGAGAGCAGCTCGCCCTCCCTGCCCTGCGTCCAGATCCTCGCGGCGCCGGGGCTCCGGGCCAGCATGGTGAGCTCGCCGGTGGCCACGTCCAGCTCGTGCAGGTCGAACTCCGCGGCGTCGCGGGCGTTGAGCGAGACGGTCATCCTCCCCGGGCGTCCCCGGGACGGCTCGAAGCTGACGACCCGGGCGCCGGGGAAGGGGGTCAGGTCCACCGCGGTGGGCTCGGCGGCGTCCGGGTCGACCCGGAACAGGTGCCAGTTCTCGTCGCCGCCGCTGTCCTGGAGGTAGAGCAGCCAGCGCGAGTCGTCGGTCCACTGGTAGCTCTGCACGCTGCGCGCCTCGTCGGCGGTCACGCAGCGCGGCTCGCCGTCGAACTCCCCGGCCGCGTCCAGGTCCTGGACCCAGACGTTGAGCCGGTCCTTCCACGGCGCCAGGTAGGCGATGCGGGTGCCGTCCGGCGAGATCGTCGCACCGGCGCGCTCCGGCGGGCTGAAGAAGTCCTCGACGGGGATCAGGTCGGGCAGTGCCATGTCGTTCCTCTCGTTCGCGCCCGGTGGGACCGGGGTTCCGAAGATCAGGAGAAACCATGCCGACACGGCACACTCAAGAACCCGCGAGTGTGACGGATGGCACTCTTCGCGTGTTCAGGGGCATCCGGCGCGCGCCGGGGCGTCGAATCCCTCGTGCGGGGGGAGCGAAGGCCTGCCGCTCCACTGGTCGGCGACGCCGCCCCTCAGGGAGACGGTCGCCGACAGGAGTCAAGCGGAAGAGGGCCAATCACCGCACGCCCGGCCGTGAAACTTCCAGCCGGGCGCACGGTCCCCGGTTCACATCGACCGGGCGAGCCGGAACCCCAGGTCGTCGACGCGCAGGGTCGGGTGGCTCTTGCGGCGGCACGCGGCCCGGCAGCCCCGGGGGTGGTCGTTCCACCCTCCGCCGCGGAACACGCGGTACGGACCGTAGACCGCCGGGTCGTAGACGTCCCAGCACCACTCCCACACGTTGCCGATCGTGTCGTACAGCCCCCAGGCGTTGGGCGCCCGCGTCGCGACGTCACGCGCCCCGCCACCCGAGTTCGACCGGTACCAGCCGATCTCGTCGAGTTCTCCGTAGCGGACGTCGGAGCTGCCCGCCCGGCACGCGTACTCCCACTCCGCCTCGGACGGCAGGCGGTAGCCCCCGGCGTTCCAGTCGCAGACCACGTCCAGCGCGTCGGGGCCGTCGCCACCGGAGTAACAGGGTTCGAGCCCTTCGGCCCGCGAGAGCAGGTCGCAGAACCGGACGGCGTCCAGCCAGGAGACCTCGGTCACCGGAGTCCTCGGTCCAGCGGCGCCGGGGGTGTCCGCCGCGACAGCCATGTCCGCGGCACCCGACCCGTCCGAGGCGCCGGCCGCGCCCACGCCGTCAGCCGCACCTGCGACACCCGGAGACGCTCCGACTACCTCACGCCCACGCGCCCGGAGAACCCCGTCCCTCCCGTGCCCCTCACCCACGACAGCGGCGTACAGATCACGTGTCACGGGACACGGCGCCAGCAGGAAGGCGCCGACCTCGGCCTTCCAGTCGGTCATCGTGCCCTCGTCCCTCAGGACGATCTCTCCGGCGGGGATCTCGATCATGTGCTCCGCGAACGCGCGGTAGGGGGAGGCCCCAGAACTCGTCACGGGGTCCTTCCTACACGGTCGCCGTGCGTCGGCGAGTGAGCGGGTACGGGGTCGAGGGGTGCCGGTGGTCCGGCCCGGCCGACCCTTCCCCGGCCGGGGCGGTTGCGAACCGGCGCTCGTTCCCGTCCGGGTCCGCCCCGGACCGACGCCCGTCCACACCCTGGCGCCGGGCCGGGGCTCGCGCCCCTACGCCACCACCCGGCGCGGGCTCCACCGCGGCGCGAGGTCGAACTCGGCCCAGATCACACGGCCCCCGTCCTCGCCCGGCGCACCGGCCCGACGGGTTCCCCAGCGGGCGGAGAAGTGGCCGATGAGCAGCAGCCCCTGCCCCAGTGCGAGCTCTCGCCAGTCCTGGTCCGCCTCCGGACCCGGCACGCTCGCCAGGGCTCCCGGAATCCACCGGTCCGCCACCGACAGCCGCAGGACACGGCGGCCTCCGGGGTCATGGCGCAGCACGAGCGTGCGCACCACCTCCGCTCCGCCTCCGCCGGGCAGGACCCGACCCATGGCGCTGGTCAGCATCTCGCTGGCGCACAGCACCACGGCCGCGACCAGTTCCTCGTCGGCGCCGGAGATCCGCGACAGGTCGGAGCGCAGGTCGGCCCGGGCCCTTCGGATGGCTGCCAGGTTGGCGGGGTAGCTGCGCCGCTTCCAGCGCCGGTCCAGGTCGAGCGGTCTCCGCGGGCGTGGCAGGACGGTCATCTGTCTTCTCCTCGGTTCGTGCGACGGCCGCACGGGCGGTTCCCAAGGGAACGGCCTCCGCGGTCCGTCGGGTCCTGGTGTTCTCTCGTTTCTGTGTGCCTTCATGCCTCGGCGTCCTCTGAGGCCCCGGGAGTACACGGCCCCGGCGCTCCGCCGGCCCCGTCACCTCATGGCGGCGAAGATCGTGGCCTCGTCGTCCAGCCACACCAGTTGGTGCTCGGCCGACACCGTCAGCCCGAACCGGGTGTGGACGGGACGCCCCGCCTCCACCCACAGCAGGTGGGCCGCCTCCAACTCGTCGAACAGCCTCCGGGGGCCGTGCTGGCGCACCTCGTAGCCCCGGTCCCGGTGCTCGGGGTCGATGTGCCAGGAGGCCCACGACCAGGTCGATGAGTCCAGCAGGTACACCGTGAACCGCGGGTCCTCGGGGCCGCCCCCGAGCCGGACGATCCGGTGCACGTCCGGCATCTGCAACCCCACCGCGAAGGCTCCGTCGGAGTCGCCGACCACCTCCCCCGGATGCAGCCGGGAGCACGTCGTGGTGTGCTCGTCGTCGTCCGGGCGGACGTAGGTCTCCAGCAGGTGGCGCGGTGTGCGGTCCGCGCGCGCCCACATGCGGTCGGTGTGCCCGGTGAACCGGCCGTGCGCCGTCCCGTGCGGGCCGACCACGAGATCGGCCGTCACCCCGTGGTGGAAGGCGGTGCCCCACGGGGTCAGGACCCGTCCCCCGGGTTGGCACTGCGCCACCCAGGCGTAGGGGACGCGCTGCACGGTCACCGCGCTGACCACCCGGTCGTAGGGCGCGTGCCCGGCCCAGCCGCGCATGCCGTCCCCGCTGACCACCAGCGGTGTGAGCCCCGCGCTCATCAGCCGCACCCGCGCCTGTTCGGCCAGCTCGAAGTCGATCTCCACCGAGGTGACGGCGTCGTCGCCCAGGAACCGCGCGAGCAGGGCGGCGGTGTACCCGCTGCCGGTGCCCACCTCCAGCACCCGCATGCCCGGCGCCAGCCGCAGCCGCTGCACGGTCTCGGCCACCGAGGACGGCGCCGGGGACGAGGACGTCGGCTCTCCGGGGCCGTAGCGGGCGCCGTCGTCGACCTGGGTGACGACGGGAACGTCGGCGTAGGCCGCCTCCAGCCACCGCAGTTCGCCGCGGTAGCGGTCGACGGGCGCGCCCGTGTCGGGACTGGCGATCTCGTCGGGCAGGAACAGGTGCCGCGGCACCGCCGCGAAGGCCCCGCGCCACTCCGCGGCCAGAGCGCCCTCCTCGACGAGGCGTTCGACCATCCTCTCGTGCGGGGGGATCATCTTCCGCACCTCCCGCACCGTCTGACGCACTGCGCGCTGACGCCCCGGGCACGCCCGGCGTGCCCGACGCGTCCGCCGTACCCGATGCGTTCGCTGTATCCGATGCGTTCGCCGTATCCGACAGGCCCGGAGTGCCCGGCGGAGGGAGCACGCCCGGCGTGCCCGGGGGGCTCGGCGCGTCCGCCGCGTCCGGGCCGCTCGGCGTTCCCGACGTGTCCGGGACGATCAGAGGTTCCGGTGCGGCTGGTTCGCCCAACGCGTCCGATGTGTCCGGCGCGCCCGCTCCGGCCGCGCCTGCCGCGCCGCCGGACGGGCCTATCGCTCGTGTGAACAGCACCGGCACCGGCTCCGGACCCGTGGCCCGTGCCGCCGCCGTGCCCTGCCTGTGGGGTGGAGGTCACCGCTCTTCTCCTCGGGGGCGCCCCCGGCATGGACGAACCAGGGTCTTGCGTCCATTACGGGGACGGGGGTTTCCGGGTAAGGATTACTACGGAAGATGTAACGCCGTTCGTCCACGAGGACGGAATTCCGTGCCGATATACACCGGCGGTATGCATGACGAAATCCCAGGTCGGTCCACGTCTTTCCCCGTCACGGGCTTTCTGGGCCCGTGCCGACGTCCTGCGGTCGCTGGCCGAGCACGACGCCGGAGCCCTGTTCGGGCTCGTCCGACAGCACACGGGTGCCAGCCAGCAGACGATCGGCTCCGCCGTCGACATGGCCCAGCCACACGTGAGTGCGATCATGGCGGGAAGACGGCTGGTCACCGCGCTCAGCACATGGCAGCGCATCGCCGACGGCCTGGCCATGCCGTCCGAGGCCCGCCGGACCCTGGGCCTCGCGGATTCGGGTGACGAGTATTCGAAGAGCGTTTCCTGGACAGAATCATCTCTGCAAGAAGGCGATTTATGGTCCGCGTCCAGAACGGCGCAGGACATCGTCGACATCACGCTGAAGGACCTGATGAAACGCAGAGACGCATTCGCGATCGGCGGCGCGCTCCTGATGGGCGCCGCGCTGACGGAGACGCTGGAACACTGGCTGCTGCCCGGCCCGGCTGCCCCCGGCCTGGTCCGCGGCACCATCGGAGAGGCCGAGTTGGGGCGTATCGAGGCCGCCACCGTGGCGCTGCGGCACTGGAACGACCGGTGGCGCCTGGGCGTGCGCCGCAAGGCCGTCGTCGGACAGCTCTCGGAGGTGTCCGAACTCGTGGAGACCCCCCAGCCCGCTTCCGTCCAGAACCGGCTGTTCGCGGTGATGGCCGAACTGTCCAAGACCGTCGCCTCGATGTCCTTCGACGCCGGGGACCACCCCACCGCGCAGCGGTACTACACCCTCTCCCTGCGCGCGCTCCACCAGGCCGGACCCGAGCACCGCCCCTACGGCGTCGGGGTCCTGGCCGACATGGCCCGGCAGATGCTCGACCTGCACCGGCCCGAGGACGCCCTGGACATCTCCCGCCTCGCGCTCGACAGCGCGGACTCCACCGGCGCGCCCGCGCTCGTCCGGGCGATGCTGCGCACGCGCGAGGGCTGGTCCTACGCGCGGATGGGCAGGTCGGAGGCCTACCGCCGCACCGTCATCCAGGCCGAGGACCTCCTGGAGGGCGCCAACGGCGAGGAGGTGCCCGACTGGGTGGGCGGCTTCGACCACGCCGAACTCGCCGGGGTGGTCGGCGCCCGCTACCGCGACCTCGCGGTGCTCCAGGAGGAGCCCGGCGCGCGCCGCAGGCACGCCGAGTCCTCCGCCGCCTACATCACCAAGGCGCTCCAGTTGCGCGCGCCCTCCGGCAAGCGCGGCCGGGCCTTCGACCTCATCGGGCTGGGCCGCACCTACCTGCTGCTCGACGAGCCCGCCGAGGCCGCCCGGGTGGTGAGCCAGGCCGCGGCACTCGAACCCGCCCTGGGTTCGGGCAGGGTCCGCAGACGCCTGCGCGACTGGTACACCGAGTCAGCCACGCACCACCGCGACCCGCACGTGGCCGCGGTCCGCGATGAGTTATCACATACGCTGCTGCACCATCGGCGAAATGTGAAAGGGATGACGTGACTCGTATCGGAATCACCGGTCATTCGAATCTTTCCGGCGACAGCGTCACCTTGGTGCGCAAAGCGCTGGTGGCGGCACTCGACCCCCACACCGACGGCAGGCTCGTCGGCGTCTCCTGCCTGGCGCGCGGCGCGGACCAGCTCTTCGCCGAGGCCGTGCTGGACGTCGGGGGCAGACTGGAGGTGGTGCTGCCCTCGGCCGACTACCGCGAGGCCAAGGTCAAACCCGCCAACCTCGACCGCTTCGACGACCTGCTCGTGCGCTCCTCACTGGTGCGCTACATGCCGCACCGCCGGGCGGGCCGCGCCGCTTACGAGGACGCCAACGAGGCCGTCCTGGACTGGGTCGAGCTGATGTTCGCGGTCTGGGACGGCCAGCCCGCCGACGGTAGGGGCGGGACCGCCGACGCGGTCGAGGCGGCGCGGGTGAGGGGCGTGCCGGTGGAGGTCATCTGGCCGGAGGGGGTCCGGCGGGACTGAACCCGGCTCCTGGCACCCGCCCCGTCCCGCCCCGCGTGGCGGTACGGGCCGGTTCCGGGGGCGCGTGCCTGAGCGGACAGGCCGGACTGCTCGGACGTGTAGGTCCGAAACCCCGGCCGGTGTCGGGAGAGGGCGTGGTCGGGGCCGGACGGTCCTGACCACATCCGGCCAACGCCGCTCCGGCCGGTCGGCACCGCCCCGGTCGGTCAGCGCCGCTCCGGCGCGCCGCCCAGCGCGCCGTGCAGGGCTTCGGCGAAGGCGCGGGGATGGGTTCCGAAGCCCGTGTGGTCACCCGGGAAGGCGACCGGCTCCGTGCCCAGGAGCCGCACCAGCGCGAGCCCGATGTCGTGGATGGGCTTCCCCGCGGAGGCGTCGCCCAGGCCCACCGTCACCGGGACCGCGCCCTCCCGCAGCGCCTCCACGTCGGGCCGGTACAGCGACAGCGGCATCAGCCCGTGGGCCAGGAAGTACCCGAAGTTGCCGCTGACCCGCTCGAAGGTCTCGGGGTCCTCGTGCATCGGACCCTGCGTCGCGGCGCCCTCCGGCTCCCGCCCGTCCTCCTCCCGCGCCTCCCCGTCCTCCTCGTCCAGGCCGTTGAGCGCCACGAACTTGTCGATCGCCGCCTCCACGCCCTCGCGCCGGTAGGTGTCGTAGACGTCCTTGTCGCGGGCGAGCACCTCGGAGGGATCGTCCAGCAGCATGAGGCAGGGCGGCTCGTGCGCGAGCAGCGCGCGCACCGCCCCGGGGTGGCGCACGGCCATGTCGAGCCCGATCTGGGCGCCCGCGCTGTTGCCGAACACGTAGGCCGGGCCCCCGCCCACCTCGGCGACCAGCCTGGCGGCGTCGTCGCTGTGCACCTCCACCCGCTGGTCCTCGGGCTCGCCGTCCAGCCTGCTGCGCGAGTTGCCGCGGGGATCGTAGGCCACGGTCGTGTACCGGTCGGCCAAGCGCTCGGCCAGGGCGGTGTAGACGCCCGCGTCCTGCGGGCCTCCGGGGATCATCAGCAGCACGGGCCCCGAACCGCGGACCTCGTAGTGGATGCTGGCGCCCGGCACCTTCAGAGTGTGCGCTCCCGGTGAGCGGCGCGAGTGGTGCGACATGTCTGCGTCTCCCTGCCTCTTGCGTGCCCGGCGGTCAGCCGTCGCTGAGCACCATGCGGTTGCCCTCGCTGTCGCGGAACTCGGCGGCCGTGACGCCCGGCTGCCACATCGCCTCCCCCGGTTCTGTGACGATCTCCACGCCCGCGGCGCGCAGGGCCTCGACCGTGCCCTCGACGTCCTCCGTCACCAGGACCATGACCGGCTCGGCTGACGGGTTCTCGTCCGCGCGGCGCTGGAAGTGCAGGCGGGTCCGCGAGCCGGGGAAGCCGAGCTCGATCCACCGCCACCCGTCGTCGGACATGGGCGCGTCGGTCGCCACGGTGCAGCCGAGGCGGTCGGTGTAGAAGGCCTTGGCCCGCTCCTGGTCGAAGACGGGGAGTTCGGCGAACTTGACGTACATGGGGCTCTTCCGTTCCCTCTGGCGCGATACCGCGTTCGGTCCGCCTTCAAACTGGACCGTCCAGTACCGCGCGCGATGTGAAACTAGACCGTACAGTACCCATAGGACAAAAGGGTCGAAACGAAACCTGCAACGGCGAAGACGAGGTGTTGAACAGCGTGAACCCGCCAGCGGAGGAGGAGCTGAGCCGCTCGGCCCGCAAGCGCCGGGCCATCCTGGGCGCCGCGGAGGAGGTCTTCCTCAGAGGTGGTTACCTCGGCACCAACATGGACGAGATCGCCGCGCTGTCGGGGGTGTCGAAGCAGACGGTCTACAAGCACTTCGGCAGCAAGGAGGGGCTGTTCGTCGAGATCGTCACCAGCATGACCTCGGGCGCGGGGGACGTGGTGCGCGACGAGACGCCCGAGCCCGACCGGGTCGAGGACGTTGAGGCCTACCTGAGGGACTACGCGCGGCGACAGCTCACGGTGGTGCTCACGCCACGGTTGATGCGGTTGAGGCGGATGGTGATCGGCGAGGTCGCGCGGTTCCCGGAGCTGGCGCGGGTGCTGTACGAGTGCGGGCCGCAGCGGGCGATCGAGGGGCTGGCGGAGAGCTTCGCCCGGCTGGGGGAGAGGGGATTGCTGGCGGTGGGGGAGCCGTCGCGGGCGGCGTCCCACTTCAACTGGCTGGTGATGTCGGAGCCGGTGAACCGGGCGATGCTGCTGGGGGACGAAGCCATTCCGACGAAGGCGGAACTGTGCCAGCATGCGGAGGAGGGCGTGCGGGTGTTCCTCGCGGCTTATGGGGTCGGCGGTCGTTAGGGGAGTAGTGGGGCTTATGGGGCCGGTGTCTGTTTTTCGAGAAGTTGGAAATTCGGCTGCTTGCCGCTGGTAAGTTCGCAGTTCGTTGACTGTGCTCCCCGCGCACGCGGGGATGGCCCGGGGCGACCCCGGGCCCACCACAGGCAGCGTCAGGCGCTCTCCTCGCTCAGGTCGCCACCGAAGCTCCTGCGCCGTTCCGCGTAGGTGTTGACGGCGCGAACCAGGTGGGGGCGGTCGAAGTCGGGCCAGAGAACGTCCTCGAAGACGAGTTCGGCGTAGGCGGTGTGCCAGGGCAGGAAGTTGCTGGTGCGCTGCTCGCCAGCGGTCCTGATCAGGAGGTCCACGTCGGGCAGCGTGGGATCGTAGAGGTACCCGGCGAGGTCGGACTCCGCCATGCGCGTCGGGTCCAGCCGCCCCGAGAGCGTCTCGGCCGCCGCGTGTTTGACCGCGTCCACCATCTCCTGGCGGCCCCCGTAGTCCAGGCAGAACGTGAGCGTCACTCCGCTGTTGCCCGACGTCAGCTCCTCGGCCCACTCCAGCCGTTCGCGGAGCGCCGCCTCGATCCTGGTGCGGCGGCCGTACCAGCGCATCCGGACGCCCCGGGCGTGCAGGCGCCCGGTGACCCCCGTGACGCGCCGGGCGAACACCTTGAACAAGGAGGACACTTCTTCGGGAGAGCGCGACCAGTTCTCGGTGGAGAAGGCGAAGGTGGTCACGTACTCGATGCCCAGGTCCCCGGCGGCGTCCACCAGACGGTACATCGCCTCCTCCCCGGCCATGTGCCCTTCCACCGCGGCCAGCCCGAGTGCCCCGGCCCAGCGCCGGTTGCCGTCCATGATCACGGCCACGTGCTCGGGGGCCGCGGCGGGAGGGCCCCCGGGCTCGGAGGAGGGCGCGGGCGACCGCCGTTGCCTCGTCCCGGAGGCGACCGGCAGGACCTCGACGGGTGTCTTTCCGGTCTGTGACAACCGGGCGGGAACGGCTGTTCGCGGTGGAGCGTCCGGCCGGGCCGCCGGGAGGTCCTCGCACTCGTCCAGGCCCGTCCACAGCCCGACCAGCATGGAGGCGAGGAAGGGGCGGCTGGAAGGGTGCGCGGCATCGACCACCTCCTGCCCCCGCTCCAGAAGCCCGCGCGCCCGTCGCACCTGCAGGGCGATCAGTTCCCGACAGGAGTCCGTGCCGAGCGCGCCGATCAGGCCGTCCGCGTCCAGGCCGAACCGCTCCAGGTCCTGGCGGGGCAGGTAGCAGCGGCCCTGTTCGAGGTCTTCGGGCAGGTCGTTGAGGATGTCGATGTACTGGAAGACCTCGCCCAGCAGGGACATGAGCTCCGGGGTGTCCTCCCGAACCGGCTCCAACACGGTGCCGGACAGCTCCGCGACGGTGCCGCTCACACCGCGCAGGTAGCGGCGCAGGTCGGCGAAGCCGGGGAAGTCGGGCGGTCGGCGGCTGTCCTGTTCGAGTGCGTTGAGAAGCTCCTCCAGCACCGGCACGGGCATGTCCCACACCCGCACCGTGTGGACCACGGCGCGCTGGACCGGCGGCAGGCGAACGGGTGCGCCGGGTCCGTCGGCCAGCGCGGTCAGGATCTCGGCGCGGAACCGGGCCAGGGCCGGACCGCGCTCGGAGACCTCCCCCTCGTCGGCCAGCCGATCGGCCCATATCCCGAAGGCGGCCAGTGCGTGCGCGTAGGGGCGCTTGTGGGCGGGCAGCAGATCGACGACCCGCGGGGAGATGTGGTCCGTACCCGTGTGGATCCTGCGGCAGACCTCGAAGGCGCGCGCCAGGCCGGTGTCGGCGCCCCGCTCCGCGATCAGCGGGGGACCCGTCCTCGTGTAACCGCTCATCGCCGTTCCTCCTCGGTGGCCCGGGGAGGGAGTCCTCGCCTCCGTGAACCGTGTGCGGCGAAGGGGTCCGCCTGAGCCCGCACCCCCGCGAACACCGAGGGGATCTGAATAATCACGAGGAGTAGCATAGCCGTTTCCGTGATGACGAGGACCTGCCTGCCTCGATCACCGACACCACCGGAGCGGTGTGGAAGACCGCCTGCGACGACGACCAGGTCTTCGGTCCGACGGTGCCCGACGGCACCGGGGAGGGAACGCGACCTCCTGCGACCACGGTGAGCCCGGCGGCAGGCGGGAAAAGGGTGTTTCCCGCGTGCGGGGACGGCTCACCATCCGACGGGCCACTCCGCCTGGTGGGCGCCCGAGTCCGTCCGGGGCCAAGGGAAGAGCCCCCGCGCGACGAGGTGTCGCGCGGGGGCTCCCGCGTCTCGCCGGACCGTCGCGGATCCCCCGAACCGCCGGTCCGGCGCGGGCCGTGCGCGCTCACCCCCGAGAGGCGCCGGCCCGGCACCCGCGCCGCGTCATCCCGGGCCGTACGGCCGTGGAGGCCGTCCCCGCGGCCCGCGGAGCGCGCAGGTGCACACCAACCTGTCTACCCGCCCGGCGGCGGGTAAACATCGTCCGCCCCTGCCTCGGCGGGGAGCGCGGTACGGCCAAACCTCCTCAGGCGGGGGCGGCGCCGCTGGAGGACACCGCGTCGTCCGCCTCGGGTCCGATCGCGATCAGCGCCTGCTCGTGGTCGGGGCCACGCCGAAACCGTAGGTGAGCGGCGCCTCCTCGCCGTGGGGAAGCGGTTCGTCGAAGTGGGCCGAGCGCCCGGATCCGTTCTCGTCGGACCCCAGGACGGCCGTAGGCGCCTCCCGGGTGTGGGGACCGTGGAAACGAACACGACCCTCTGTGCGAACGGGCCGAGCTCCCGCGTACTCCGAGGCGGACCGCCGGACACCTTCGGCGGCCCGGGAAGGGGCCCGTCGCCGGGTCACCGCCTCCGGCTTTCCGTCACCTTGTCCTCACGATCCGTGTTACTGGTCTTGACAGGTCTAGACCACCCTTGCTTTGGTGGCGGCACCCCCAGCGGCGCGCGGTCGGACGTCGCGCCGCACCCTAGGAGTGTGAACACGTGATCCGTCGTCTCCTGAGCAAGCTGGCCGCGCTCGGCGCGCTCGCGGCTGTGCTCGTCGTCCTCCCCGTGACCGTCGCGCAGGCCGCCGCCACCTGCGCGCCGGCCTGGAACTCCTCCGCCGTCTACACCGGCGGCGGGCAGGTCTCCTACGACGGCCGCAACTACACCGCCAGGTGGTGGACGCAGAACGAGCGTCCCGGCACCTCCGAGGTCTGGACCGACCAGGGCCCCTGCGGCACCGACGGCGGCGGTGAGGAGCCCGGCCCCAGCGGGTTCGTCGTCACCGAGGCCCAGTTCAACCAGATGTTCCCGAACCGGAACCCCTTCTACACCTACAGCGGCCTCACCGCCGCCCTCAGCTCCTACCCGGCCTTCGCCAACACCGGCAGCACCGAGGTGAGGAAGCGCGAGGCGGCCGCCTTCCTGGCCAACGTCAGCCACGAGACGGGCGGGCTGGTGCACATCAAGGAGACCAACGAGGCCAACTACCCGCACTACTGCGACTGGAACCAGCCCTTCGGCTGCCCGGCCGGTCAGGCCGCCTACTACGGGCGCGGCCCGATCCAGCTCAGCTGGAACTACAACTACAAGGCCGCCGGTGACGCCCTCGGCATCGACCTGCTGAACAACCCCTACCTGGTCGAGCAGAACGCCTCGGTCGCCTGGCGGACCGGCCTCTGGTACTGGAACACCCAGTCCGGACCCGGCACGATCACGCCGCACAACGCCATCGTCAACGGACACGGCTTCGGCGAGACGATCCGTGCGATCAACGGCTCGATCGAGTGCAACGGGGGCAACCCGGCGCAGGTCCAGAGCCGCATCGACAAGTTCACGCAGTTCACCCAGATCCTCGGTACCACCACCGGATCGAACCTGAGCTGCTGACCCCGGACGCGGACAAGCGCCCGTAGGGCGCGTCCGGGCGGGGGCGCGTCCGGCCACCGCTGTCGGGAGCGCCTCCGCCCGGTGCTCGAAGAGCGGCGGTCTCGCGCACCGCGGTTCCCGGCGCGGCGGCCTCCTCCGTCCCACTCGGGCCGGGACCGGGCCCGCCCGGCGGGCCGTGCGCACGCTAGGCTCCAGCGATGGACCGAGTCACCGATGTGTCCCGCACCCCCGTCCAGGCCGCGGATGCGGGCCAAACGAACGACAACGACTACGACGGCTTCGCCGAGGCGTACGCGGCGGACAACGAGAACAACATCCAGAACGCCTACTACGAACGGCCCGCGATGCTGGCCCTGGCCGGGGACGTGACCGGCCGCCGCATCCTGGACGCGGGCTGCGGCGCGGGCCCCCTGTCCGCCGCCCTGCGAGACCGTGGCGCCGACGTCACCGGCATCGACGCCAGCGCCGGAATGCTGGCGCTGGCACGGCGGCGGCTCGGGGACGACGCGGACCTGCGCGTGGCCGACCTGAGCGATCCCCTCCCGTTCGCCGACGGCGCGTTCGACGACGTGGTCGCGTCGCTGGTGCTGCACTACCTGGAGGACTGGGGCCCGACGCTGGCCGAGGTCCGGCGCGTTCTCAGTCCCGGCGGTCGGCTGATCGCGTCGGTGCAGCACCCGTTCACGGACTACGCGCTCCGGGACCCCCGGCCCGACTACTTCGCGACCACCAGCTACCGCGACGAGTTCACCTTCGACGGGCGGTCTGTTCCGCTGAGGTTCTGGCGCAGGCCGCTGCACGCGATGACCGACGCCTTCACCGCCGCCGGGTTCCGCCTGTGCGCCGTCAGCGAGCCGAAGCCCGATCCGGCCGCCCGTGAGCTGTTCCCCGACGAGTTCCACGCCCTGTCGACCAGTATCGGCTTCCTCTTCTTCGTCCTGGAGGCGCCACCGTCGCCCGCCGGTGCGTGACGGCCGCGGCAACAGCGCGGCTCCGGCGCGGGTCAGTCGGCGCGTAGCGCCTCGATGACCGGGCGTTCGACCGGGGTGGGCCGCCGCGCGTCGAGGTCGAGTCCCCCCACGGGCAGCAGCGGCGGCTGGGCCATGAAGCGCGGGGCGGCGCCCCGGTGCGGCTGGGCGGCGTGCACCAGGAACGGGTGGCACAGGAAGACGTCCCCGGCCGCGCCGGTGGCCAGCGCCTCGGGTCGGCCCTCGCTGGCCGGGACGGCGGCGCCGCACAAATCCGTGAACTCGCGGCCACCGTCACCGGCGTCGGCCAGCAGCGGCGGCACGTCGCGGTGCGAGCCCACCCGGATGCGGGTGGGGGCGTCGTCGGGGCCGACGTCGGAGAACAGGAAGAGCATCAGCAGGGCGCGGCCACGCGAGCGGAGGTTGACGCGGGGCTCCCCCTTCGCTCCGGCGAACGAGGCGTCGAGGTGCCACCCGGCGTCGCCGGGGTCCTCGTCGCTGGGAAAGCGCACGGGGAAGGTGCCTAGCCCTCCCGGGCGCTTCCAGCGGCCCTCGCCCACCAACCGGTCGAACGCCTCGTGCAGCGCGGGGGTGGTGGCGGCCTCCCGGAACGGCGGGTCGTGGTAGCCGCCGAGGCGGACGACCGGCCGGGTCCAGGTGGCGGGGTCGTCGGGGTCGCAGCCGAGGTCGGTCCACAGCCGTTCCCGGCCCCGGTCGGCGAGTTCGCGCGGAAACGCCCCGCGCAGGGCGACGAACCCGTCCTCGACGAAGGCCCTGATGTCGTGATCGGTCAGCATGAACCGGTTCCCCTCTCGTTCACCCGCCACGTTAGGGAGCCTTCCGGGGGAGCGGCCCGACAGTAGCGGTCCGTCTGCGGTCTGGACCACGTGCGCGGAATCCGGGTCCGACGGGTGCGCCAGCCGCTGTCCCGTGGCAGTCCACCACCCGGAGCGCGGTGCGGTGTGTTTCCCGCGCACGCGGGGACGGTCCCGAGGACCCCGCCACGGCCGACGCCGTGTGACTCCCCGCGTGCGCGGGGGTCACCTCGCGGCCGGGGCCGGCGGGGACGGAGGCGTGTCCAGTCCCGGTTCCCTCCCCCGATCCGGGGCGGGGGAGGGTTCGGCTCCGGGGACGGAGCCCGCGGCGCCGGAACGGTAGCGGTCGTCATCGCGCAGCCAGCGCACCAGGGAGGCGGCGACCAGGCTCAGGATGAGGATCAGCGGGAAGGCGGTCACTACCGACAGGGTCTGCAACGCGTCGGTGCCTCCGGCCGACATCACCGAGACCGACACCGCGGCCAGGACGATCGCCCAGAGCACGCGGTTGGACCGGGAGGGCTCGACCTCGTTGGGCAGGTCACGGGAGGTGGCCGCACCCATGATGTAGGACGCGGAGTCCAGCGTCGTGGCCAGGAAGACCAGCAACAGCAGCAGGAACAGCGGGGTGATGATCCAGCTGAGCGGGAACGCCTCCAGCGTGGCGAAGATGGCCGGGACCGCGCCCTCGGCCTCCAGGGTGTCGACGATGGACGCCTGCCCGCTCAGCTCGAAGGCCATACTGGAGTTGCCGAGCAGGGCGAACGAGAGCCAGCAGCCCAGGCTGCCGAAGCCGCACATGCCGACGATGATCTGCCGGACTGTGCGCCCCTTGGAGATCTTGGCGCAGAACATGCCGACGAAGGGTCCGTAGGAGATCCACCAGCCCCAGTAGAAGACCGTCCAGATCTCCTCGAAGTCGGACCCGCCGACCGGGTCGGTGTAGGTGCTCATCCGCACGATGTTCTGGGCGAGCATGCCGACGCTGTTGGTGAAGGTGTCGATGACGAAGACCGCCGGACCCAGCACCAGGACCAGGACGCCCAGGGCGGCGGCCAGGTAGAGGTTGAGGTTGGCCAGGCGCTTGAGGCCGCGGTGCAGGCCCAGCGCGACGCTGCCCCCGAACAGCACGGTCCACAGGCCGATGACGATGGTGTTGAGGGTGGGGCCCGGCTCGAAGCCCAGCGTGCGGGAGGCGCCCTCGGCGACGGTGGGAACGGCCAGGGCCAGCGAGGTCCCCGCCGCCCCGATCATCCCGAGGATGAAGAAGACGTCGATCAGGCGCCCGGGCCAGCGGTCGACGCGGTCGCCGAGCACTCCGCGGCACGCCTCGCTCAGGCGCAGGCGGCGGATTCTACGCACGTGGTAGGCGTAGGCCAGGGCCAGGGTCGGTACGCAGAAGACCGCCCAGGCGGTTGGGCCCCAGTGGAAGAGGGGGTAGGTGGCCGACCACTCGGCGGCCTCTGCGCTGTGCGGTTCGAGTTGGAACGGGGGATCCACGTGGTAGTGCGCCCACTCGATGATCCCCCAGTACATGAGGCCGCCGCCGATCGCGGCGGTGAAGATCATCGCGAGCCAGGTGGGGGTGGAGAACTCGGGGCGGTCCTCGGGGCCGCCCATCCTGATGCGGCCGTACCTGCTGAAGAGCAGCCAGCCGAGCAGTACCGCGAGTCCGACGACGAACCACATGTACACCCAGCCCAGGTCGGACTGGAGCCGGGACAGGACCTCGCCGAGCAGGCGTTGACCCGTCTGCGGCGCGATCACGAACGGCGCGCTGAAGCCGATCACCATGATCAGCGCGGGCCAGAAGACTTTGTTGTCGATGTTCCAGCGGATAGCTCGGGTCACCTCCGGGGTCGAGGGCGTGGGCCATCCAGTTACTACTGTGTTGCGCTTGACTAATCAACCAGTCAGAATCGCCTCACCGTTGTTCTCCGCCTGTTGCCGTGCGCTGCCGTTATGAGGAAAAGCGTTTGGTGGCAAGGGTTTCTCGGGTAGTGGGGTGTCCGGGCCGATGCCTCTGTAACGAAGTGACAACCACGTCCGCGTTGCGAAAATCGCCATCGTGCTGTTACGTTCCCACCGTGAGCGACAACGTGGCCGACGACGTGCGCGGCAGGGCCCGCGAGGCGATCCGCCGATCCGGCCTCTCCCAGCGCCAGTTCGCGGCCAGACTCGGCATCGACCCCAGCAAACTCTCCAAGTCCCTGACCGGCACCCGGCGCTTCACCGCCCTGGAACTGGCCGGTATCGCCGACGAGACCGGGGTGACGGTCAACTGGCTGCTCAACGGCAAGGACGACGCCGAGACGGTCTCGGCGGTACCGCGCGACTCGTCGGCGGTACGGCCGACCTCCGCGAGCCTGGCGGACCACCCCGCGGCCGCCCGGGAGCACGGCCGCAGGCTCCAGATCATCGAGGCCGCGTGGACCCTCATCGCCGAACGCGGCTTCCACTCGGTCCGCGTCGCCCAGGTCGCCCAGGCCTGCGGGACGTCCAGCGCCACCGTCCACTACTACTTCCCGACCCTCAACGACCTGCTGGTGGAGGCGCTGCGCCACTCGGTGAAGCAGGCCTTCGACCGCCAAGTCGCGGGGCTGCACACCATCGGGGATCCCTACGAGCGCCTTCTGCGGCTCATCGAACTCCAGCTCCCCGACTCCGAGCGCCTGCGGCTGGAGTGGTCGGTCTGGCTCCAGGTCTGGACGGCCGCGGCGCTGGACCCGCGGATGCGCGGGCTGCACACCGACTCCTACCTGCGCTGGCACGAGACCATCGCCCGCACTCTGCGCGAGGGCAGGGAGAGCGGGGTCTTCGCCGACTTCGACGTCGAGGAGATGACCAGACGCCTCACCGCCCTCATCGACGGCATGGGCATCCAGGTCATGACCGGGATGCCCGGACGGTCGGTCGCCCGCATGCGTGACACCCTGCGCTCGGTCATCGACAGCGACGTCCTGAGCCGTCGCCGCGGCCCGGGGGACAGCGATACCCCAGGCGGCAGCGGCGTCCCGGGTCCCAGCGACGCCCCGGGGGACTGAGCCGACCCGCACCGGTCCCCGCCCTGGACCGACC
>NZ_LEKI01000125.1:0-17854 GCF_001029525.1 Nocardiopsis sp. RV163
AACACCGGGACCTTGGCGCGCACGGTGCGTCCCGCCCCCGCGGACCCCCTCTCCTGGCGCCGCCGAACGGATCGGAGAGTGATCCAGGTCACGTGTGTGTCAGGATCGTGTTAGCACCCGCGTCACGTTCGGTCGTATTGTTCGTGCAACGCCCACCTGCGCGTTCGCCCGGCCGGGGCTTCCGCGTCCCCCGCCACGGCGCCTGGAGAACACATGATCACGTACCCCGCGCGCTTTCGACTATCGCTCACCGGCTCCCTGTTCATCGGCTACGTGCTCCTGCTGGCACTGGCCCTGGCCGCCGTGGGCGCGCTGTGGGCCGTCCACATGGACCGGGCCACCGACCGCCACTACGCCGAACGGGTCCTGAGCCTGGCCCGGTCGGTGGCCGTGACGCCCGAAGTCGTCGCGGGCCTCCAGGCCGCCGACCCCGCGGCCGAGCTCGCCCCCCTGGCCGACCGGATCGACTCCGCCACCGGCACCGAGTTCGTGGTCATCGCCTCCCCGGAGGGGATCCGCTACTCGCACCCCGACGACGAACTCATCGGCCGCACCGTGTCCACCCCGCCCGGACCCGCCGCGGAGGGACGGGAGTGGACCGGTGTGCAGGAGGGGACGCGGGGACGCACCGTGCGCGCCAAGGTCCCGGTGTTCTCCGAAGGCGGCTCGGTCAACGGCGGCGACGCGCGCGGCGAGGTGGTCGGCTACGTCTCCCTGGGCATCCTCGCCTCCAGCGCCGCCACCGAGGCCAGGGCCGCGGTCCCCGCCATACTGGGCACGGTGGCCGTGGTGCTGGTCCTGGGCGTGGCCGGTGCGTGGGCCCTCTCCCGCCAGGTCCGCACCAAGACCCACGGGCTCGAACCCGCCGACATCACCTCCCTGCTGGAGAGCCGGGAGGCCCTGCTGTACGCGGTCCGCGAAGGCGTGCTCGCCGTGGACGGCTCGGGCCGCCTCGTCCTGGCCAACCCGCCCGTCCGGGAGATGCTCGGCCTGCCCGAGGACGCCGAGGGCCGGGGCCTGGACGAACTCGGCCTGTCCGAACGCGTCCGCGACATCGTCTCCGGCGACGACCCCGGCGACGACCGCCTCCTCCTGGCGGGACACCGCATCCTGGTCGCCAACCGGATGCCGGTCCACGTGCGCGGCCAGGACGCGGGTGCGGTCGTCACCTTCCGCGACCGCACCGAGCTGGACCGGCTCACCGGCGAGCTCGACGGCGCGCGCACGGTCACCCGCGGCCTGCGCGCCCAGACCCACGAGTTCGCCAACAGGGTGCACACCATCGCCGGAATGCTCGAACTCGGCGCCCACGAGGAGGCCCGCGCCTACCTCGCCGACCTCTCCGCGACGCACAGCCGCACCAGCGCGGACATCTCCCGGCACGTCGGCGACTCCGCGCTGGCCGCGCTGACCATCGCCAAGTCCGCGCAGGCCTCCGAGCTGGGCGTGGAACTGCGGCTGTCCCCCCTCACCAGCGTCCCCGCGCTGGACCGGGAGGTGCGCTCCGACGCGCTGCTCGTCCTCGGCAACCTGGTCGACAACGCGCTCGACGCGGTGGCCTCGGCCCCGCACGGCTGGGTGGAGCTGATGGTGCGGCTGCACCGGGCCGAGGGCACCGACCTGCCCCACGACCTGCTGGAGATCCGGGTGACCGACTCCGGACACGGGGTGGCCGACGACGTGGCGGAGGAGATCTTCCGGCTCGGGTTCACCACCAAGGCGTCCCGGGACGGCGGCACACGCGGGCTGGGCCTGGCGCTGGTCAAGCAGGTCTGCGAGGGAAGAGGTGGAAGCGTGGAGATGGAGGCGCCCGACGCCGACGAGGGCGCGGTGTTCACCGCCTGCCTGCCCCTGCCGGGGTCCGATGCGCCGCGGGGGGCGGCCCGATGATCCGCGTGCTGGTCGTGGACGACGACGTGCGGGTGGCGCGCAACCACCAGGAGCTGGTGGAGTCGCTGCCCGGGTTCACCGTGGCGGGGGTCGCGCACACGGCCGCCGCCGCCCTCACCCAGATCCGGGGGCACCAGCCCGACCTGGTGCTGCTCGACCTGCACCTGCCCGACGCCTCGGGGATCTCGGTGATGCGCGCCCTGCGCGCCGCCGCCACCAGCGCCGCTCCCCAGCGGACGGACTTCCTGATGATCACCGCCGTGCGCGACATCGGCCAGGTGCGCTCGGCCATGCACGGCGGGGCGGTCCACTACCTGCTCAAACCGTTCCCGCTCAGCGTGCTGCGCGACCAGCTCGAGCGCTACGCCGTGGCGCGCCGGAGGATGGACGCCGACGGGGAGGCGACCCAGCAGGATGTGGACCGGCTGTTCGGGCTGCTGCGCCCGGCCGGGGGCCGGCCGCTGCCCAAGGGGCTGACCGCGACCACGGTGGACCTGGTGGCGGGGGTGCTGCGGGAGGCGGAGGGGGACGTGTCGGCCTCGGAGGTGGCCGAGCGCGCCGGGGTGTCCCGGGTGACCGCGCGCCGCTACCTGGAGCACCTGTGCGCGGTCGGCCGGGCCGAGCTGCGCATGCGCTACGGCTCGACGGGCCGCCCCGAACACCTCTACCGCTGGACGGCCTGAGCCTCCTCGGGTTCGCCGCCGATGCGCCTCTTCCACGGGCCGCTCGCGACGAGCCAGTGTGGCACGAGCTTCACGGGGAAGGGGAGGTCGGTCTCGAAGACGTCCTCGCCGTGGACCTGGACGACCTCCTGGCAGCAGCCGTCCTCCAGACGGAGCTCGATGAGCCCGACCTTGTCGGCAAGGGGGTTGATGATCCAGTAGGAGGGGATTCCGAACGCCGCGTATTCGTGGCGCTTGGTGTGGTTGTCCCGTAGGACGCTTTCAGGGGAGACGATCTCCACGGCGAGGGCCGGGGGCACGTCGAAGTAACCCTGTGGTGGCAACTCGCAGTCGAAGACCGCCGGATCAGGGATGCGGTGATGGGTTCGGTCTCCGTCGAGGTTGTTCCCCGGACCGGTGAGGACCGGGAACTCGTCCGGTGCCTTGAGAGCCAGGTGCATGGTCAGACGGGAGTCCACGACGCTGTGCAGGGGTTTGGGGGCTGGCGACACGTCAAGCCGCCCGTCGACCAGCTCGTACCGCCGACCGTCGTCCGGCGTTTTCTCCAGGTCGTCCACGGTCAGGCGTCGTTCGGGTGCCTGGTAGTCACGACCGACATCATGCCTCCCCGTCTTCATGAGGGCCAGTATTCTGACGCACGCTCGGTTGCCGGCGGGTTTCGCAGAGAAAGAACCGCAAGAGTGTCCGAAAACCGGCCCTGCACCTGGCCTCTTACCCCCGGAAGTGTCGGTGGCCCGTGTCACACTCATCCCATGTTGGACCACCTCGGAATCCAGGTCAGCGACCCCGCGGCCAGCGCCGCCTTCTACGACGCCGTCCTCGCCCCGCTGGGCGCCCGCCGCATCCTCGACTACGGCGAGAACGTCGGCTACGGCACGTCCGAACCCGACTTCTGGATCGGACCCGCGCCCGCACCCGGTGAGGCCCGCGAGTCGCACTTCGCCTTCACCGCGCCCGACCGGGCTGCGGTGGACGCCTTCTTCGCCGCAGCCGTCGAGGCGGGCGCGGAGGTGCTCCACGAGCCGAAGGTCTGGCCGGAGTACCACGAGCACTACTACGGCGCGTTCGTCCGCGACCCGGACGGCAACAACGTCGAGGCCGTCTCCCACGCGCCCGCCTGACCGGCCCGGCCAGGAACACGCCACCGCGCGGGCGGCCGCGGAGCCGGTCGTGCCGCCTGACAGAACATGCCGTCGGGACCCGGGCGACGGGAACGGCGGAGGACTCCACGGGTCCTTCCGCAGCCCCGGCCGTCTAGACGGCGCGGACGGAGCGCCCGCCCGTGGCCGCCTCCGCCGCCGCGACCGCGCTGTTGAGCGACACCTCGCCCAGGAGGCCGGGCGCCGCCACCGCGTCACCCGCCAGGTAGACGCCGTCGCCCCGGTCCACGGCCGGGCGGTCCCGCCACGTGTACCCCGGCGGGTCCAGCGCGCCCGTGCGCCCGCGCGCCACCTGGTCGCGCCGCCACGCCACCCGCTCCCGCCACCCCGGCAGGGACAGGTCCAGGAACCGCTCCAGCCGCTCGGATACCCGCGCCCGGGACTCGCCCGGCCGCACCGGCATCTGCGCCTGGACCAGCTCCTCTCCCCCGGGGGCTAGCGTGCGGTCCACCAGCGAGTAGCGCTCCAGGAAGCCGCACTCGTCGGCGTCGAAGACGATGAAGGGGTCCCGGCCGCGCCGCAGCCCCAGGTCCACCATGAGGGCGTGCCCGCTCTCCCACTCCAGCGAGTCGTCGCCGAGCAGCGCGCGTGCCGAGGCCAGCGACGTCGCGACGATGACCGGGGCACCCGGGAGCGCGTCCACCCGCTCGCCGGTCCCCACGCGCACTCCCATCTCCCGGGCCCGTCCGGCCAACCGCTCCACCAGCGAGGACCAGCCGCCGACAAGGTACTTCGGCGAGGGCCAGCCGGGGTTGGTGACCCGTAGGAACCGCTCCCAGACGAAGGCGGCCGACAACCGCGACGGGTCGGAGTCGAACAGCGCCACGCCCATCGTGTTCGCGGCCACGCGCGCGGGCTCCGCGCCGAGCGCCTCCCGCGCCCAGGAACCGAAGTCCCGGTCGTGCGGAGCCCGCAGCCGCCGCCGCGCGGCGGCCCGGAGCAGGGAGAGCGGCGGCGCTCCCACACGCCCCCGGTCGCGCACGCGCACCCGGGGCACGGCGCGCGCGGGGAAGGGCAGGTACGGCGGGAGCAGGTCGCGCTCGGCCAGCCACGCGAACAGCGGGCCGTCGCCGTAGAGCACGTGCGGCCCCTCGTTGGCGGTGTACGGCGGTTCGGTGGAGCGCGCCCGCCCGCCCAGGGTCCGGTGCGCCTCCAACAGTGTGACGTTCGCGCCCCTCTCGGCGCTGGCGACGGCTGCGGTCAGTCCGGCGAGCCCACCGCCCACAACGGTGATGTCCATGCCCCTAGGACGGTTCGGGCGACCGCAGACGTGACATCTTGTCGGGGTTGGCCACCAGGTACACGTGTCGCACACGGCCCCCGGCGATGTCCAGGGACAGCAGTGCGACCACCCTGCCCCCGACTGAGACGACCGCCGCCGGACCGCCGTTGACCTGGGTGACCGCCGAACTCAGCTCCTCCGAGCCGTCCAGACCCGCGGAGACGAGGAAGCGCTCCGCGTTGCGCGGTCGCGCCAGTACGGACAGGAACCGGCCGACCCTGGCCGCGCCCTCCAGGGGCCGGTGGGGCGCCCTGGTCCGGCCGCCGCTGTCGCTGACCAGCGTGACGTCGTCGGCCAGGAGGCCGGTCAGCCCCTCCAGGTCGCCCTCCAGGCAGGCTCCCAGGAAGCGCTCGGTGATCCGCCGCCGCACTGCCCGGTCGGCCTCGAACCGGGGGCGCCGGTCGCGTACGTGGTCGCGCGCCCGCCGGGCGAGCTGGCGGGTGGCGGCCTCCTCCCGGCTGATCACCGCGCCGATCTCGGCGTAGGGCATCTGGAAGGCCTCGCGCAGTACGAAGACGGCGCGCTCCAGCGGGCTGAGCGTCTCCAGGACCACCAGCAGCGCGTACTCCACCGAGTCCGCGAGTTCGGCGTGCTCGGCCCCGCCGGGGATGTCGCTGACCGGCTCGGGCAGCCAGTCACCCACGTAGGACTCCCGCCGGGACCGGGCGCTGCGCAGCCGGTCGATGGCCAGCCGGGAGGTGACGGTGACCAGGTAGGCGCGCGGGTCCTCCACCGCGGCCGGATCGACGGAGGACCAGCGCAGCCAGGCCTCCTGGACGGCGTCCTCCGCGTCGGAGGCGCTGCCGAGGACGCGGTAGGCGACACCGGTCAGCAGGGAGCGGTGCTCTTCGAAGACGTCGGTGGTCATGAAAGGCAGACGTACCAGCTCCGGCCGTACGTGACATCCCCCGGGCGCACCCTCCCCGAGTGCGCGGAGGAGAGGTGGTTGTAGCGTGGCGCGGTCAGAGCGCGGAAGAAGGAGGGGCAGTCGCCGTGTACCGACTGCGCGAGTGGGAGCCGGGCGACGCCGACCGGGTGCTGGAGGCCTTCGCCGAGCCCGAGCTGGCCTGGCAGTCGCCCGAGGTCCCCCGCACCCCGGAACTGGCCGCCGCCTGGATCGACCGGCAGCGCGTCCGGGCTGAGGAGGGCGCGGCCTTCGGTTTCGCCGTCGTCGGGGACGGCGGGCCGGTGCTGGGACACGTCCAGGTCACCGTGACCAGCAGAGCCCACGACACCGGCTGGGTTTCCTACTGGACCCTGGCCGAGGCGCGGGGCCGGGGCGTGGCCACGGCCGGGGCACTGCTGGTGAGCGAGTACGCCTTCGCCGAGGCGGGCCTGTTCCGGCTGGAGCTGGGGCACCGGCTGAACAACCCGGGGTCGTGCCTGGCGGCGCGCCGGTCCGGGTTCCGTCCCGAGGGCATCGAGCGGGGCAAGCTGCGCTACGGCGCGGAGCGCTTCGACACGGGCGCGCACGCCCGGCTGGCCACGGATCCGGTCGAGGGCGTCGATCCGCGGCCCTGCGCGTCCTGACCACCGCGTCCACGCCCCGGACACAAAAGAACGCGGGGCGCGGCGTGCGCCGTGCCCCGCGTCCACCCCCACAGAAGGTCGCACGCAAGAGGTTCGTCGGGTCGACAGGCTAGTCCTCGACGGAGATCCCGGAGGTGCTGGTGCCGGAGATCACGTTGCAGTCGCCGCCCAGCTCGACGCCGCTGAAGGCCAGCACGTCGGCGCAGATCGGCACGGTGACGTTCTGGATGTTGGCGTTGTTGTCGGCGGCGGCGGTGCCGGACATGGCGCCCAGGGCGAGGCCGGTGGCGAGGATGAGGCCGGAGACGGAGGCGAAGCGCTTCATGGTGTTGGTCCCTTTCGGTTTGTGGTGCGATCGTTGTTGCTGACGGGACCCGCGGGTCCCGCGGTGACGGAACCGGGCGCGAGGGCGGGCCGGTCCTAGTCCTCGACGGAGATGCCGCTCGTGGAGTCCCAGTTGACGACGTTGCAGTCGCTGCCGCTGAAGCCGGAGGCCTTGAGGACGTCCAGGCAGATCGGGATGGTCACGTTCTGGATGTCGGCGTTGTTGTCCGCGGCGGCGGTCCCGGTGAAGGCACCGAACGCGAGGCCGGTGGCGAGGACGAATCCGGAAACCTTGGCAATACGGGACATGCTTCTTACCTTTCGGAAGTTCAAAACAGGGTGGCTGCATCCGCCGGAATTAACTTAGCGTAGTCGCGGACGTGCTTGGAGTACTTTCGGGGAAGAATCCAGAGTTTCCCTGGAGTTTCTTCGGCTTCGGGGTAGACATGCCGGACATATCGCCGCTTCGCCGGGTGAAGGTTTTACCCAACCGAAAGCAGGGTCAGCGGCGATGTCCGTCGAATGCATCGGAACCCGTATTTGTCCGACATCAGGCGCAGGAAAAGGGCCCGCACGGCTGACCGTGCGGACCCTTTTCCCGATTGCGGGACTACCAGCCCTGCTGCTGCCCGTAACCCGGGTACTGCTGCCCGTACCCCGGCTGCTGGCCGTACCCGGGGTACTGCTGCTGGTCGTAGCCCGGGTACTGCTGCTGGCCGTAGCCGGGCTGCTGGCCGTACCCCGCGTACGGGTCCTGCGGCTGCGCGCCCGTCGGCGGGTGCGGGTAGGCGTACTGCTGGCCCGAGGGCTCCTGCTGGTGCTGCTGCTCGGCCTTGGCGGCGTCGTCCTTCTTGCCGTCGGGGTCCGGACGGAAGATGAACAGGCGGGCGGGCTTGTCACCCTCGTCGCCCGGGGTGATCAGGTCCAGCCGCCACCCGGCCTCCTCGATCCCCTCCAGGATGCGCGTCAGCCCGGGGCGCAGCTTGCTGGAGGCCTCGTCGTAGGCGTTCACCTCCAGTTGGATGATGAACATCCGGCGCTTCTGCTGCGCGGCGACCTTGGCGTGCTCGACGACCGTGCTGTCCCTCACGACCTGCGTGACGCTCATGAATAACCGTACCCATCTGCTCTGCGTGGAGCTTGCCGTACTCGTCGGGCTGACACCCGGTCATCCGCGTCCACCGTGGCGGGGCTCCGCCGGGCTCCGCAACCATCATGCCCCCTGGAGGAGCATCTGGCCACAGAGAGCCGCGGGCACCCCTCAGGAGTAGGCGGCAGCGGCGCGCACGGCCTCGGCGACGGGTGTCTCCCCGTTCACCAGGTTGAGAACCCTGCCGACCGTTCCCGGTTCGTCCAGAAGGGCGACGATCACCGAGGCCACGTCGTCGCGGGTCACAGCGTCGCGCTCGACCTCCCCGCCCAGCTCCACCCGGCCGGTGCCCGGATCGTCGGTCAGCCTGCCCGGGCGCAGGATCGTCCAGTCCAGCTCCAGGTCGCGCTCGCGCAGGTCGGCGTCGGCGGCCCGCTTGGCCTCCACGTACGCCGCCCACACTTCGTCGGTGCCCTCCGGCACGGGTTCGTCCACGCCGATGGCCGACACCTGGACCAGGCGGCGCGCGCCCGCCAGGGAGGCCGCGTCGGCGGTCAGTACGGCGGCCTCGTGGTCGACGGTCGCCTTGCGGTCGGCGCCGCTGCCCGGGCCCGCGCCCGCGGCGAACACGACGGCGTCCGCGTTCATGAGCTTCTCCGTCAGCTCCGTGACGGTGGCCTTCTCCAGGTCGACCACGACCGGTTCGGCGCCGACGTCGCGGACGTCCTGGGCGTGGTCGGGGTTGCGGATGAGGGAGACGGGCTCATCACCCCGGTCGGCCAGCTTCCTGGCCAGCCGCAGCGCGATCTTCCCGTGTCCTCCGGCGATGACGATACGCATGGGGGAGAGCGTACGCCCCCGCCGCGCGGTCTGCTGGGCAGCGCCCCCGTCCGCCGTGTCACACCGGCCGCCGGGCGCGCCCGGGCCCCGCACCCGGCGGGGCCCGGACACGGCCCTACTCCACCCTCCAGGTGTCCCCGCTGGCCAGCAGGGCGGCCAGCTCGCCGTCGCCGCGCTCGGCCCGCGCGTCGGACACCTGCTCGTTCACCAGTTCGTCGTAGGCCGGACGGCGCACGTCCCGCAGCACCCCGATCGGCACGTGCTCGAACGCGGGCTGGTCCAGGCGCGACAGCGCGAACGCGTACCCCGGGTCCTCCCGGTGCGCGTCGTGCCGCAGCAGCCGGTCCTCTCCCACCGAGCCCACGTCCACGACCTCCAGGCCGCCGAACTCCCCGGCCACCACGCCCCGGTCCGGTCCCAGCCGCAGCGGCTCGCCGTGCTCCAGGCGCAGCAGCCGCACGTCCCGCGCCGCCGGGTCCTTCAGCGGCTCGAACGCGTCGTCGTTGAAGATCGGGCAGTTCTGGTAGATCTCCACGAACGACGCGCCGGGGTGGTCGGCCGCCGCCCGCAGCACCGACGTGAGGTGCTTGCGGTCGGAGTCGATCGTGCGGGCCACGAACGTGGCCTCCGCGCCCAGCGCCAGGGACAGCGGGTTGAACGGGTGGTCCAGCGACCCCACCGGCGAGGACTTGGTGATCTTGCCCGGCTCGGAGGTGGGGGAGTACTGGCCCTTGGTCAGCCCGTAGATCCGGTTGTTGAACAGCAGGATGTTGATGTTGACGTTGCGGCGCAGCGCGTGGACGAGGTGGTTGCCGCCGATGGACAGCCCGTCGCCGTCACCGGTCACCACCCACACTGACAGGTCCGGGCGGCTGGTGGCCAGCCCGGTCGCGATCGCCGGGGCGCGCCCGTGGATCGAGTGCATGCCGTACGTGCTCAGGTAGTACGGGAACCGCGAGGAGCAGCCGATGCCCGACACCATCACCACGTTCTCGCGCGGCACGCCCAGCTCGGGCAGGAAGGACTGGAAGGCGGCCAGGATCGCGTAGTCACCGCAGCCCGGGCACCAGCGCACCTCCTGGTCGGACTTGAAGTCCTTCATCTTGTACGCGGTGTCGGTCCTGGGCACCAGGCGCAGCCCGCCCAGGGCCTCCGGTACCCCGTGGACGCGGCCGTTCGCGCCGGTACCCGTCACGTTCTCAGTCACGGTCGATGACCTCCTGAAGCACGCCCGCGAGCTCCTCGGCCTTGAAGGGCAGGCCGCGGACCTTGTTGTAGCCGATGACGTCGACCAGGTACCTGCCGCGCAGCAGCAGGGACAGCTGGCCCAGGTTGATCTCGGGGACCACCACCCGCTCGTACCGGTGGAGCACCGTGCCGAGGTTGGCCGGGAACGGGTTGAGGTGGCGCAGGTGGGCCTGGGCCACCCGGCCGCCCGCGCGGCGCACGCGGCGCACCGCCGCGGTGATCGACCCGTACGTGCCGCCCCAGCCCAGGACCAGAACGTCCGCCTCCCCGCCGGGGTCGTCCACCGCCAGCTCGGGGACGTCGAGGGCGATCGCGTCGATCTTGGCCTGGCGCGTGCGCACCATCAGGTCGTGGTTGGCGGGTGTGTACGAGATGTCACCGCTCTGCGCGTGCTTCTCGATACCGCCGATCCGGTGCTCCAGCCCCGCCGTGCCCGGCACCGCCCACGGGCGGGCCAGCGTCCTCTCGTCGCGCAGGTAGGGAAGGAAGGTCTCGCCCGGCCCGTTGGGCACGGTCGCGAACGCCGGGTCGATCCGCGGCAGCTCCGAGACCTCCGGCAGCCGCCACGGCTCCGAACCGTTGGCCAGGTACCCGTCGGAGAGCACCACCACCGGCGTGCGGTAGCGCACCGCGATCCTCACGGCCTCCAGCGCCGCGTCGAAGCAGTCCGCGGGGGAGGCGGGCGCCACCACGGGCACCGGCGACTCGCCGTTGCGCCCGTACAGGGCCATGAGCAGGTCGGTCTGCTCGGTCTTGGTGGGCATCCCGGTGCTCGGACCGGCCCGCTGCACGTCCACGATGACCAGCGGCAGCTCGGTCATCACCGCCAGCCCGACCGTCTCCTGCTTGAGCACCATGCCCGGACCCGAGGTGGTGGTCACGCCCAGGGAGCCGCCGAAGGCCGCGCCCAGGGCCGCGCCCACGCCGGAGATCTCGTCCTCGGCCTGGAACGTGCGCACCCCGAACCGCTTGTGCCGCGACAGCTCGTGCAGGATGTCCGACGCCGGGGTGATCGGGTACGAGCCCAGGAACAGGGGCAGCCCCGACCGCTCGGACCCGGCGATCAGCCCGTAGGCGGTGGCCAGGTTGCCGGTGATGTTGCGGTACGTGCCCGCCGGGAGCCGCGCGGGCTTGATCTCGTAGGAGACCGCGAAGTCCTCGGTGGTCTCGCCGAAGTTCCACCCCGCCTGGAACGCGGTCAGGTTCGCGGCCAGGATGTCGGGCTTGGCGGCGAACTTCGACTTCAGGAACGAGGTCGTGCCCTCCGTCGGCCGGTTGTACATCCACGACAGCAGGCCCAGGGCGAACATGTTCTTGGCCCGCTGCGCGTCCTTCTTGGAGATGTCGGCGCCGGAGAGCGCCTCCACCGTCATGGACGTCAGCGGCACCGCGCTCACCTTGAACCCGTCCAGCGTCCCGTCCGCCAGCGGGTCGGCCGTGTACCCGACCTTGGCCAGGCTGCGCTTGGTGAACTCGTCGGTGTTGACGATCACGGTGGCGCCCCGGGGCAGGTCGCCCAGGTTGGCCTTGAGGGCCGCGGGGTTCATCGCCACCAGCACGTCCGGTGCGTCCCCCGGGGTCATGATGTCGTGGTCGGCGAAGTGCAGTTGGAAGCTGGACACGCCGGGCAGGGTCCCGGCGGGAGCGCGGATCTCCGCGGGGAAGTTCGGCAGCGTCGACAGGTCGTTGCCGAACGACGCCGTCTCCTGTGTGAAGCGGTCACCGGTCAGCTGCATGCCGTCGCCGGAGTCCCCGGCGAAGCGGATGATGACGCGGTCGAGCTGTTCGATCTGTTTGGCCACTGAGATCGACGACCTCCTTGGTGAGCCGCCGGTCGTGACGGGCGGCGGCGCTCGGGTTTCGCCCCCGACCGGACCGCACCGTCGCGGGCCGGGTGCCTGGTTCGGGGATGTGGGGACAGCGTTCGCGGCCCCCGCGATCGCCGGATGCGCCAACCCGGTCTCGCGCGGTGCGGCCGCGCCGCGACGGCCGGGTCGTGAAGGGGCCAGCCTTCAACGACACGGCCGCCCGCGCACCGGACCGAGGGGGTGGAGTCCCGACGGCCTGGCACGCGCAGTGATGAGGGCCACGTTCGCACTATAAGTCGTCGGGGGCGCCGAGACCGCGGGCGGGTGGCCATTCTCACACGGAGGGGGCGCGGAGCGGTGTCGCCGTGAACGAAGGTGCGGGTGGCGCGGGAGAGACAGCAGGTGAAAGGGAGATCAGTGATGCCTCGGACGTTGGTCCCGTAACGGGAACGCGAAGCGGCGACCCGCACGTTTGCCACCATGTACGCATTCATCGTCGGCTGAGCGAGGAGGTGGTGGCGTGCACGCCAGCGTGGCCCGCGCGGCCGGTCTGTTCGTCGGCGTCGCGGTGCTCGTCGTCCTCGTCGGCTGGCTGTGCGGAGCGGAGAGGGGAGCCCAGTTCTCTGTGGCGCTGGTGCTGTGCGCCGGGGTCCTGGTCTACCTCTTCGGGGAGTCCCTGGCGCTGCGCGCGATGCGCGCGCGGCCGGTGAGCGAGATCGAGCGCCCCGAGCTGTACCGGATCGTCCGCGAGCTGGCCACGGCCGCCCGGCAACCGATGCCCCGGCTCTACCTGTCGCCGGTGAGTTCGCCCAACGCCTTCGCCACCGGCAGCAGCCCGCGCCGCGCCTCCCTGTGCTGCACCACGGGACTGCTGCGCACGCTGGACGAGCGCGAGCTGCGCGGCGTGATCGCCCACGAGCTGGCGCACATCCGGGCCAACGACACGCTGATCAGCTCGGTGGCCGCCACCCTGACCGCGGTGATCACGGCGACGACCGCCATCGCTCTCCTGGTCCCGCTGGGGGACTCCGAGGAGAGCGACATGCCCACCCTGCTGGGCGGCCTGATGACGTTGCTGCTGGCGCCGCTCGCGGCCGTGGTCGTCTACTGCGGGGTGGGGCGCCGGCGCGAGTTCCGGGCCGACGAGCAGGCCGCGCGGCTGACCGGCGACCCGCTGGCGCTGGCCGACGCGCTGCGCAAACTGGAGGTGGGCGCGCTCCGGTACCCGCTGCCCCGGGAACGCAGCCTGCTGGCCTCGGCGCACCTGATGACCACCAACCCGTTCCCGAGCGGTGTGGGCCGCCTGTTCGCCGCGCACCCCCCGACGGCGGAGCGCGTCCGGCGCCTGCGGGAGCTGCGCCGCGGTTGGGACCTGGGCCACTGAGGCGCTGCCGACGGGCCCGCGGGACGGCTCCGTCGAGGCGGCCCGACCACGCCGGTGCGGTGGGACGGCGACGGCCGCCCGTCCCCACGGGGGAGGGGCGGCCGTCGTGTCCTCGCCGCCGGCTACGCCTGCCGGTCCGCCACCGCTAGCGGTAGTTGACGAACTGGAGCGCCAGGTCGAAGTCCTTCTCCTTGATGAGGTTCTGGACGTTCTGGAGGTCGTCCTTCTTCTTGGAGCTGACGCGCAGCTCGTCGCCCTGGATCTGGGCCTTGACGCCCTTGGGGCCCTCGTCGCGGATCAGCTTGGAGATCTTCTTCGCGTCCTCGGAGGTGATGCCCTCCTTGAGGCCGACGGGAAGGCGGTACTCCTTGCCCGAGAGCCGGGGCTCGTCGGCGGGGTCCAGGATCTTCAGGGAGAGCTTGCGCTTGACCAGCTTCTCCTTGAAGACGTCCAGGGCGGCGTTGACCCGCTCCTCGGAGTTGCCCCTGACCTCGATCCCGTCCTCGCCCTGCCAGGCGATGGTGGTCCCGGTGCCCTTGAAGTCGAACCGCTGGGCCAGCTCCTTGGCGGTCTGGTTCAGCGCGTTGTCGACCTCCTGACGGTCGAGTTTGGACACGACGTCGAAACTGGATTCGGCGGCCACGTTCGCTCACACCCCGCTAGGTCTTCATGGGTCGCGGGCGCCCGTGGACGCCCGCGTGGGTTCTCGCCGCCGCGCGGGCAACCCGCGCGGACGGTCCTCAGAGCTTAGCCGCGCGCCGGTCGGACGCCCGACGCGCCCGGTCGGGGCGCGCCCGGACAACCGATTTCAGGTTCGGGCGGATCATCCGCTATTCTCGGTGATGCGCCGCGACGAACACGTCGCCGCAGCCCAGGCAGGTTGCCCGAGCGGCCAATGGGAGCGGACTGTAAATCCGTCGGCTTTGCCTTCCAAGGTTCGAATCCTTGACCTGCCACACGGGGAGAAGGCCCCGGTGACCAGCACGAACGCTGGACACCGGGGCCTTCTCGCGTTCCCGGCCCCCAGAGCTGTTCACGGGTGTCCGTGGAACAGCCGCGGGACGCTCCCAGGCCGCGATTCCGGGTGTGTCGCCGCTCACCCGGGCAGCCCGCCCGCACCCGTCGCGGCCGCGCGAGCGGCCGTCGTCCCCCCCCCGGGGGGCGTTCGGGACGCCTCGCGCGGCGCCCCTGGCGGGCCCCGTCCGGACGCGGGCGCGTCACCCCGCGGTGAAGGAGTCGCGGATCACATCCCGCCGCTCCTCCGGCGTTCGGAGGGTGTTCCGGACCCCGTGCGGCGCTGCTTTCCGGATTTGGCCGGTAGCGGCTTCGTCGCGTTCGGGACACGGGCGGATAACGCGAATGGCTGCTCTCTCGCCGTGGGCGTCGTGGGCGCGTTCCGTGTCTGGGTAGGCGCTGACCTGCGGTTTCGACCTCGGCCTCGGGGGGGCTGGTGCGCGGAGCCCGTCTCATCTGCGCGGATAGCGGGTGGTGTGTCCGCTTCGCCAGTCCGGACGCGTCTTGGCACGGCATCGGCTCTTTGGGCGTGTCGAGAGGAAAGAAAGCCAATGTGACCATTTGCGGCCAGTGCGAAAAGAATTGTCGCGACAATATGGACAAAATGCCTCGCGAGTTTCGGCGTTGACAAAAAGCGGGGGCCGGATGATGATTGCCCCAGTCCACCGCGACACAGGTGCAACAAGCGCCTGAGTCTTTTTCTGTCAATACCTCGTAACCGATTCTCGGGGGAAGTCATGTTCAAGAAGATGGCCGCTGCTGGCCTGGTCGCCGGTGCCGCGATGGGCGCGCTCCTCATGGGAGCCCCGGCTCACGCCAGTGGTTCGCACGGTGGTGACCAGCAGTTCAACCAGAACCTCCAGCTGGTCCCGATCCAGTCCTGCAACCTGGAGGCCAGCGTCGGCCTCGTTGCGGTGAACATCCCGATCCTGTCGCCGCAGACCACGGGCGACTGCACCAACGGCCCCGTCGGCACCAACATCAGCTAGTTCCGGCAATACGTCTGCACAAGACGCTATCTCAAACTTTCTCGAAGGGTAATTCAATGCTGCGTAAGCTCGGTATTGCCGGCCTCGTCGCTGGTGCCGCTTTCGGTGTCGTCCTCGCCGGTTCCCCGGCCTCCGCCAGCGGCTCGCACGGTGGCGACCAGCAGTACAACCAGAACCTGCAGGCCGTCCCGGTCTCGCTGTGCAACACGGAGGCCGTCGTCGGCCTGGTCGCGGTGAACATCCCCGTCCTGTCGCCGCAGACCACGGGCGACTGCACCAACGGCCCCGTCAGCACCAACATCGACTAGGAGATTCCGACATGCTGCGCAAGTTCACCACCGCCACCGCGGTCGCCGGGATCGCCCTGGGCGCCATCCTGGCCGCCACGCCCGCCTCCGCCAGCGGCTCGCACGGCGGCGACCAGCAGTACAACCAGAACCTCCAGTTGGTTCCGGTCCAGCTCTGCAACACCGAGCTGGTCGTCGGCCTCCTGGCCGGCGTCAACGTGCCGGTCCTGTCGCCGCAGACCACGGGTGACTGCATCAACGGCCCGGTCAGCACCAACATCGATTAGGGGACGGCCCATGCTGCGCAAGTTCACGGCGGCCACCGCCATCGCCGGTGTCGCCTTGGGCGCGCTGCTCGCCTCCTCGCCCGTGTTCGCCAGCTCCCACGGCGGCGGCCAGCAGTTCAACCAGAACCTCCAGTTGGTTCCGGTCCAGATCTGCAACGCCGAACTGTCCGTGGGAGTGGCCGGGGTCAACGTGCCCATCCTGTCGCCACAGACGACGGGTGACTGCATCAACGGCCCCGCCACCACCAACGTCCAGCACGACAGCTCCGAGAGCCGCGACAGCGGCGACTCGGAGGGTCACGAGGACGAGGGTGAAGACGGGGGCGACGGGTACTAGCCACCTCCGGGTGGCGGGATCCCCGATCCCGCAGTGACGGAAAACGCGAGTGGTTCGTCGAGGCCCTCCGGCAGCCTGCCGGAGGGCCTTGTCGCAGGTAGGACATCCGAGGGAACCGACGTGGGGGGAGACGCCAGATGAGGCGCACGGTCCTGGCCGGAGCGGTACTGCTGTTGGCCGCCACCGGCTGCGGAGAGCAGTGGAGCGTGCCCGACCCGCCCCCGGCCACGAGTCCTCCGGAGACGGAGGGGACGGAGCAGAGCCCGCAGGGGGAGACCTCCGGCCCGCAGGAGCAGGCCAGTCCGCGGGAGACGCGGCCCACTCCGCAGGAGGACGGCGACCGGAGCAGCGGGACCTTCGTCCTCAACCGGTACGGCAACGAGAACGGGTTCGACGACCAGACGCCCGACGAGTACGTGGCCACGGAGTTCACCACCTTCACCGACATGGAGTGGGACACGTGGGCGGACGAGGTCGCGCGCGGCGAGGGGGGCGTCAAGGGGACCTGGTGCATGCAGGAGGGGTGCCAGGACGACCCCTACGAGGTCGAGGTCGAGCTGGGCGACCCGGTGGACGTCGACGGCACCTCGTACTTCTCCACGTACACGATCACCGACTACGGCGACGAGATCTCGGAGGAGATGATCGGGACGCTGCAGGAGGTCGACAGGGGAACCCTGACGCTGCCCGAATCCGGGTGACCCGGACGGGGTGCCGGAGGCCGGCCGCCGCGTCCGGTGGGGGTGAGCTTCGCCTCCCTCCGCAGAATCATGCCAAAGTTCCTCAAAAGTACATAACTCCTGTTCAAAACGGGTGACGCGGCCCTCTTCCCTGGGCCGGAGGGGGCCGAAACGGGCGTGGCGCGCCCGCGAGGTCTCTAGTCTGCTGAGTTGTGGGACTCAACCAGTGGACGGACAACCACGCGGACGACGGACGCGGCGCCGGCGGGCGGCCGACGCCGCGGCACGGCCGCGCCTCCCTGCTGCGCCTGGCCGCCTGGTTCGAGGAGGCCGATCCGGACCGCGCCGACGCCCTCGCCGCCGCCTCGTACGCCCTCCACCCGTCGCTCCACCTGGAGGGGAGGGTGGACGAGGGTGTCGCCGCCACCACCAGTTGGTGGCAGGCCGACGCCGACCGCAGCACCGTCACCGAGCACCCGGGCGCCCGGCCGCCCGAGCCGGTGAGCGACCACCGCGCCCAACAGGCGCGCCTGCGCGACGCCGCCGAGTCCTCCGCCCACTGGCGCCGCGCCGGTGCCGCGCAGATCCGCTCCCTGCTCGCCGAGCCCACGGGCCGCCGCGCCCGCCTGGACCTGTCCGGCGCCGGTATGGAGGTCCTGATGGAGCTCCTCACCGCGGCACTGGGCTCCGGCGACGCCAGCAGGCGCCCCACCTCCGCCGGGGACCTGGAGTTCGCGCTGCGCCTGCACGTGGTCGCCGCGCCGGGCGCCGGCGTCACCATCCGGGGCGAGGGCGGGGAGCTGACCCTGGAGGGCCTGCGCCTGCTCGTGACCCCCTACGAGCAGCACGGCCCCGGCGACCTCGACCCGCTCCCCGAGGAGCCGGAGGAGGACGGGGCGGACCCCCTCGCGGCCGACGCCCCCGAGGGGGAGGACGCCTCCGAGGGGGAGGACGCCTCGGCCGGTTCCGGGACGCGCCCGGACCCGCCCGCCCCCGGGACCGACGAGGACCTCTCCGAGGC
>NZ_LEKI01000126.1:0-17403 GCF_001029525.1 Nocardiopsis sp. RV163
GCCGAGGAGGCGCGGGCGGTCCGGTGGCGGTGGTGCGGGGGGAGGAGAGGGGGTGCCGCCCCGGGTCCGGGAGGCGGCACCCGGTCCGTGTCAGGCCCCCGTGGGGTGGGCGGCCCGGTCCTCCTCCACCGGCCTCGGCGCGGTCTGCGGCGGCACGTACAGGTCGGTGGCCTCGTGGCCCACCCTGCGCGCCGTCAGGGCCGCGGGCACCATGGCCAGCAGCGCGAGCAGGGCCAGGCCGACGCCGACCCACAGCGGTGCGCGCAGGCCGAAGGCGTCGATGCCCATGCCGCCGATCCAGGAGCCGACGACCACGCCCATGGTGATGAACGAGGAGTGGACGGTGTTGACCAGGGCGCGCGGGTTCCCGGCGCGCTGGACGCGGGTGATCATCGCGGGGTTCAGCGTGATGCCCACCAGGCCGATGCCCGCCATCGCCAGCAGGGCCGGGACCGGCAGGTCCGCGAAGAGCGCGAAGACGCCCAGGAAGACCGTGTTGAGCGCCAGACCGGCCACGATGACGGTCACGGTGTGGGACATGGCCAGGCGGCCGACCACGATGTTGCCGATGACCGTGGCCCCGCCGTAGCCCAGGAGCAGCAGCGGCACGATGTCTCGGGAGAACCCGGTGACCTCGGTGAGGATCGGCGTGAAGTAGGAGAACGCCGCGAAGGTGGCGCCGATGATGAGCGTGGAGGTGGCCATGATCGTCCACAGGCGCGGACGGCGGAACACCTCCAGCTCCGAGCGCAGGGCCCCGGCCTCCTCGGCCTTCTCCAGGCGAGGCAGGGCGAGCATGGTGGCCACGGCCACGACCACGGTCAGCACGCCGACGGCGGCGAAGGCGGCGCGCCAGCCGAACTGGCCGCCGATGAGCGTGGACAGCGGCAGGCCGAGCAGGGTGCCCACCATGAGGCCCTGGAGGGCCACGCCGGTGGCGCGCCCGCGCAGATGCGGTGCGGTGACCTGCGCGACCGCGGACAAAGCGACGCCGAAGAAGGCTCCGGCGGCCGCTCCGGTGATCACGCGGGCCACGAGCATGGGCCAGTAGGAGGTGGAGAGGGCGGCCAGCGCGTTGCCGACGAAGAAGATGGCGAAGAGCACCATCAGGGCGTGGTTCGTGCGCAGGCGGAGCACCGACAGGGTCGCCAGCGGACCGCCGAGCGCCATCGCCAGTGCGAACGCGGTGATGAGGTAGCCGATCTGCGGGATGGTGGCCCCCAGGTCCTCGGACATCTGCGGCATGAGTCCACCGACGAGCAGCTCGCTGGTGACCATGGCGAAGATGCCGAGCGCCATGAGGTAGACGGACTTGGGCATCGGAGCTTCCTTCTAAGTTTTGAATTGATCAGACCAAAACTAGGGCGCACGGGGAGGCGCACTCGGGCGCGCGGCCGCGCCGACGCGGGTCGGGGAGTCAGCGCGGGCGTGCTTGTCGGGGCTGTTGGTCGGTCGGTCCCGGGATCAGGGCCTGAGCGCCTCGATCCCGGTGGAGGCGATGCCCTCCAGCACCGCTCTCCCGGCGCCCGACTGGGCCGCGACCCTCATCCCGGAGATGAGCGAGGTCACGTACCAGGCGAGGGCGCCGGGGTCCCGGTCGGCGGCGATCGAACCGTCGAGCTGACCGTCCATGACGGTCAGGCGCAGTGAGGACAGGCGCTTGTGCAGGTCCGCCTCCACCACCTGGGCGATGCCCGGGTTGCGCGAGGCCACCGCGGTGATGGTGTTGACGGTGAAGCACCCCGACCCGCGGCCGTTCTCCCGGTTGTCGGTCTCGTCCTCCACGATCACGTTCAGCAGCGAACCGATCCGGTCCAGCCCGTTGCCCTCGGCTGAGTCCAGGACGGACCCCTGCCGCGCGGTCATGGTGGTGACGTAGTAGGAGAGCGCCCGTCGGAACAGGTGCTCCTTGGAGTGGAAGGTGTTGTAGAGGCTGCTGCGGGTCAGTCCGGTCGCCTGGCACAGGTCGGCCGTGGAGGTTCCGTCGAACCCCTTGGCCCAGAACTCGCGGCAGGCCGCCCGGACCACCTGCTCCTCGTCGAACTGGCGTGGTCTCCCCATGGTCCAGACGGTACCACTTTATGGATGGATCGTCACAAAAAATCGGGGATCCGCGAGAGGTGAGCGGGCCGCCGGAGGCCCCGGCGGCCGCGCCCGGTCAGGCGTTGCGGCCACCGTCCACACCCAGCCGGGCGCCCGTGGTGAAGCCCGCGGACGGGGAGACCAGGTAGGCGACCGCCTCGGCGACCTCCTCCGGAGTCGCGAACCTGCCCAGCGGCGACGCCTCCTTCTGCGGCGCGGAGCCGGGTCCGTCCTGCGGGTTCATGTCGGTGTCGGTCGCGCCCGGGGCCACCTCGTTCACCGTGATGCCGCGCGGCCCGAGGTCACGGGCCAGGGCCTTGGTCATACCGGTGATCGCGGCCTTCGAAGTCGCGTAGACGGTGTACCCGGCGCCCGGGACGCGCTCGCCCACACAGGAGCCGAGATTGACGATCCGGCCGCCCTCGCCCAGGTGGCGCGCCGCCGCTCGGGAGGCCAGCAGGGGGCCGCGTACGTTGACGTCGAGGACGCGAGCGGCGACCGCCGGGTCCAGGTCGTCGATCACGGCGGAGGAGGGGTCCAGCACCCCGGCGTTGTTGACCAGGATGTCCAGACCGCCCAGCAGTTCGGCGGCCTCGTCCACGACCCGCTCGGCCTCCCGGGCGTCACCCGTGTCGGCCTGCACGATCACCGCCTTGCCGCCGGTCCGCTCGGCGATGGCCGCGGCGGTGGCCGCGGCCGACTCGGCGTCGGCGTGGTAGCTGATCGCCACCGCCGCCCCGTCGCGGGCCAGGCGCAGGGCGATGGCCGCCCCGATCCCGCGGCCTCCGCCGGTCACCAGTGCCCGCCTGCCTTCGAGGACGCCGCTCATAGCCTGATCTCCTGCTCCGTGCCGGTGTGGTGGGTGAGGTCGGCGCGCGCTTCGGCGTCCCGCCCCCGTGTGAACTGGGTCTGGATCGACCCGTACTTCTCGCCGACGTCGTTGATCCTGCCGTCGTCGGCCGGGTCGCGCGGCGGCGCCGGGCGCGCGGCCACGACCGGGGACCCGGCCTCCAGGAAGAAGCGCTCATAGCCCCCGGGCGTGAAGATCAGCAGTTGGCGCGCCGGGTGCGTGCCGGTGTTGCGGAACCCGTGGACGGTCCCGTGCGGGATGAACACGTAGTCCCCGGCCCGGGCCCGGAAGGTGCGCTCACCGGCGTAGATCTCCAGCTCCCCGTCCAGGACGTAGAAGGCCTCGTCCTCGACGTCGTGCGTGTGCAGCGGCGGCCCGCCCCCCGGCGGTACGGAAGCCTCGATGAGCGTCATCGCGCCCCGGGACTCGTCCCCCGAGGCCTTGACCGTGTACACGTCGCCGTTGAGCCACACGGTCCTGCCCTCGCCGCGGGCGCGGAACACGACCTCCGGCTCGGGCGCGGGCGCGGTCAGCAGTTCCTCGGGCACGCTCATACCGGGGCCCCCTTGCGCTCCGGCGTGGCGGAGGCGGACAGCACCCGACCGTCGCTGAGCACCCTTCCGGCCTGGGCGGGCGTCTCCTGCCCGTCCTGGTCGATGGTGAGCACGCGCAGCCAGGCGTCCCGGCAGCCCACGAACACCCCCTCGGGGGAGGTGCGCACCAGGCCGGGCACCGGCGGCCCGTCCGGGGCGGGGCCGCCGCCGGTGACGGAGAGGATGGTGACCGTCTCGCCCTCGGGGGTCTGGGCGAACGCGCCCGGGTGCCGGTAGCCCGCGCGTACGTGGCAGGAGACCTTGTGCGCGGTGTAGGTGAAGTCCAACCGGTACTGGTCGGCGCCCGGCCGGGTGAAGTAGGTCCGCTCCGAGGGGTCCTGCGGTACGCGGGTCAGCGTCCGCCGGGCCAGGCTCGGGATCAGGTCGAGCAGCATCAGGACGTTGGCCCGCTCCTGGATGGTGCGCAGTTCGAGTGCGGTCTCCCTGCCGGTCAGCGGGGTGGCGTGCTGGGCGAGGATGGCACCGGTGTCCAGTCCCTCGGCCATCTCGATCGCGGTCACCGCGCCCTCGGTCTCGCCGTTGCGCACCATCCAGTAGAAGGGTGCGAGACCGGCGTAGCGGGGCAGCGGGCTGGGGTGGAAGTTGACCGAGGTGACGCGGGGGACCGACAGCAGGTCGGCCTTGAGCACCTGCTGGAAGTTGCCCACGATCAGGTAGTCGGGGGCCGTCGCCCGCAGCGCCTCCACCGTGTCGGGGGAGTTCACGCTCCCGGGGCGCAGGACCGGGACGCCCAGGCGCTCGGCCCGGCCCTCCAGGTCCACCTGCTGGTCGTCGCTGACGAAGTAGTCGCACACCTTGCCCGGAGGGCTGGTCACCACGGCGGCGAGGTCGATCAGGGGGTGGTGGTGGAGCATGTCGAGGAAGGGGGAACCGAGTTTGGAGTTGACCTCGGATAAGAGGACGACGCGTGCTGTCTCGGGCATCACTGCTCCTTGTGCGTGGGGGATGGTCCGCGGCGCGGGGAAGGGTGCCTCACAGGAAGGGCGAGGTCGACTCGCCGCCCAGCAGGATGTTCCCGGTGAGCTGGAGGATGGAGTCCTGGGCCACGGCGTGCTGGCACATGGTGTTGGCGTCGCGCAGCCAGCGGTCCATCGGGGACCGGTCGCGGTAGACCGACGCCCCGCCCACCAGGTCGAAGAGCCGGTGCACGATCGAGCGCGCCGTGCGGAAGGCGTGGTAGCGGGCCAGCGCGGTCTCCGCGCGGGCGTCGACGTCGCGCTCGATTCCCAGCTCCAGCGCCTCCCATTGGCGTTCCAGGGTGGAGTACACCGCCGCCCGGGCGGCGGTCAGCTCCATCTCCATCTGGGCCACGGTCTGCTGCACGCGGTGGTCCGCGGGCCAGGGGAGGCCGGTCTCGCGGTCGACGCGGCCCGGCGCCAGGCCGCGCACGTGGTCCAGGGCGGCACGGGCCAGGCCCAGCGGGACGCCGGACATCTTGCGCAGGATCGCGTCGGGGGCGTCGTGCAGCGGTCCGGTGCGAACCGGCCGGTTGAAGGCGAAGGTGCGCTCCTCGGGCACGAACAGCGCCTCGACCGCGTAGTCCAGCGACCCCGAGCCGGCCAGGCCCGTGGTGTGCCAGGTGTCCACGATCTCGTACTCTTCGGGGGAGGCCAGCGCGATCCGCCACTCGGGCTTGCCGGTGCGGGGGTCGATGACGGGCTCGCCTCCGTCGTCGCGCACGGTGCACCCGGCGGCGAGCACGTCGCAGTGGGTGATTCCCGAGCCGAACCGCCACCGGCCCGAGACGAGGTAGCCGCCCTCGACCGGGCGCGCCTCGCCCTGCGGGAAGATCCAGCCTGACTGGGCCAGGTCCAGGGACGGGTAGACCCGCCGGGCCGTGTCCTGGTCGATGAAGCCCGAGTAGATGCCCGAGTCCATGCCGATCATGGCGCACCAGCCCACTGACACGTCGCCGTAGGCCGCGGCCTCGACCACGCGGGCCTGCTCGATCGAGGTCAGGCCGGGGCCGCCCCAGGAGGCGGGCGCCGCTGCGCGGAAGACACCGGCGCCGCGCAGCAGCTCCACGACGTCGGCGGGAAGCCTGCGGTGCTCCTCGATGCGGGCGGAGTGCTCTCTGAGCAGGGGCTGGAGGGCCACGACGGCGGCGTGGATCTCCTCGAAGCTGTTGGGAACGGTCGTGTCGGCGGAGGTGGGGGCCGTGCCCGCGGCCAGGGTCGTGCTCATCAGGGGGTGTTCCTCTCCGTGGTCGTCGTTCAGGAGTAGCGGCCGCGCGCGATCACGTCGCGCGGGTCCAGGGCGGTGCGGATCGTGCGGATCAGGGCACGGGAGACGGGGTCGCCGAGGAAGTCGGTCCGGGACGCGTGGTCCACGTCGAGCCGGTAGGGCAGGTAGCCCGCGGAAGCGAAGGACTCGTGGAGCAGGTCCAGCCCGAGGTGGGCGCGCTCGGTCTCGTCCGGGTCGGACCGGTCGAAGCGCAGCGAGACCACCAGGTCCACCACGTCGGGGTCCAGGGCGTTGACTGTGGCCCCCGGGCGCAGCCCGGTGCGCGCGTGCACCCAGTCGAGCAGCGCGAGCGCGGCGGTCACGTCCCGGCCGTTGTAGGGGACCAGCGGCAGGAAGAAGATCCAGCCGCCGCCCAGTGTGTCCACGTCCGCCGCGCTCCGGCCCACGGCCGAGCGCAGCATCTCCTCGTGGTGGGAGACGTCGCCCGCGTACCCGGCCTCGACCACGCGCGAGACCACGTCCGAGGGCTCGGGCGGGTCCTGGTCGGAGCGCCGCACGGAGGTGAACAGCTTGGCGGCCCCGGCCTCGGCGGCCAGGACCGCGAGCAGGGCCTCCACGGACTCGGCGGTGCCGCCGACGCTCATGTGCGCCAGGTACCCGGAGGAGGCGGCGGTGCCGTAGGAGGAGGCGGAGGTGGTGTCGTAGACCTTGAGGACCCCCTGGAAGAGGCCCTGGCCCTGCCACCGGCGAAAGACGTCCACGGCCGCGCCGAGGTCGGCGGGACCGAAGGTCAGGCGCAGTACCCGCTGGACTTCGGGACGCACGGGGAGGCGCACCACCCCCGCGACGGCGACGCCGAGGTCGGACTGGGTGAACAGGTGCAGCGGGGAGGGTCCGAGCCCGTGGGGGTTGGGCGCGCCGCCCCCCTCACCGGGCCACCAGCCCACACGCGCCACCTCGCCCCCGGGCAGCACCACCTCCAGGCCGACGAGGTCGTGGACGCGCTGGCGGCGCAGCCCCACGCCCCGGTCCAGGGCGTTGCCCAGGACGCTGGTGTGCGCCGAGGAGGCGGTGACGTTGAGCATGCGGCCGGTACCGGCCAGCCGCTCCGATAGCCGGCGCTGGGTCACGCCGGTCTCGATCACCGCCCAGCCCGCGTCTGTGTCGATGCGGCGGACGCGGTCCAGTCCGTGCAGTTCGAGGCGTACGGAGCCGTCCCCGACCGGCTCGCGTGAGCCCAGGCCCCAGTTGCGGCCGGTGGAGACCGCGTACAGGGAGGGGGCGTCGGCGTCGTCCAGGGCCCGTAGGAGCGCGGGGACCTGCTCCGCGCGGGTGGGGCGCAGCACGGCCAGTGTGTCGCGTGTGGCGAAGCCGGAGACGTTGGCGTCCCTGGTCGCGGGGCCGAGGACGCGGTCGGTGTCGGGTCCCAGCACGGAGCTGACCCGTCTGCGGAGGTCGGAAAGGGCGTGGTCGGTCACAGCGGTCTCCCCGGCTGCGGTCGTCGGTGGGGGGTGGGGCGTCTCAGGGGCGGTCGCGCGCGGCGCCGTCGAGGTAGACGTGGCGGACCCCGTGTCCGGGCTCCATGCGCGCCAGCGCCATCACGCGGACGGTGCGGCGCGGTGCGCCGTCCCAGGCGGGCTCGGCGGCGCACAGCGCCGGGACGTCGTCGAGCAGGCGGTGCTCGCGCAGGACCAGCGGAGGTACGTCCGCCGTCAGGTCGGGGGTCACGGTGAACCACAGGCACGCCACGTCCGCGGGGGAGAGCCCGTTGCGGTCGAGGACGCCGCGGACCACGGCGAGGGTGGCCGCGGCGATCGCCTCGCGGGTGTCGCCGGCGACACCGGTGCCGCCGCGCACCGCGCGCAGTACGGGGCTCACGCCGTTACCATCCGCCCCTGGTGGAACAGGAGCGCGCCGTCCGCGGGGTCGCCCAGGTGGGTGGCGCTGACCCGCCCGGTGTACATGCGGTGGTCGCCCTCCTGGCGGACGGAGGTGGTCTCGCACGTGAGCCCGCCCAGGGCGCCCCGCAGGACGAGGCAGCCCGAGGGGGTGGTGGTGAAGTAGGGGCCCAGAGCCTCGCCGCGGGGTTTGTCGGAGGCGGCGAACAGCCGGGCGTGCGTCTCCTGGCCGCCGGAGAGCAGACTCAGGCAGAAGCCTCCGGTGGCGTCCACGATCCTGCCGGCGCGGGAGGTCTCGTGCAGGGAGACCAGGACCGTGGGAGGGGCCAGGGTGACGGAGATCAGCGAGTTCACCGTGGTGGCCACGGCCTCGGCTCCGCTGCCCGAGGTCAGGACCGCCACGCCGGTGGGGAACAGGCGCATGACCGAGCGGAGGTCGGGCGGACGCGCCTGGGGGGTCTGCGTGTTCATCCGTGGTGCCCTTCGTCAACTGGGTGGTACTCGACGGACGCCTCCGGGGGCGCAGAAGGCGGGTGAGGGAGGGGTCCTGATTTTAAACAGCTCGTTCCAATACGAAGAATTTACCACGGTCCGCTCTTTTGTTTTAGGTGGTGTGAATCACACGAAAATATGGGTGGGCGGATCCTCTGTTTTCCCTTTTCTTTGGGTGAATGTGCAGGTGGAAAGTGGGTTGACTTGCGCCTTCGCGGCTGCTCTGGCGTGCGACACGTGCCTTTTTCGGTCAGAAAAAGGGTCTTCCCTGGTGCGGTTCTCCGGTGGTAATGGGAGGGGCGGCGGTGGTGGCCCACCGTATTCGGTAACCGTTGCCGAAGTCGGGTAAAACCTTTTCCCGGTGACAGTGGGTCGACCATTCGCCGTCGTCCGGCGCAAAGGAGGGCGGGAAATGGAACGCGGTCCCGGTGATCGTGTCCGGCTGGGCGGGTCCGCGGTGGCGACCGGCCCCCTCGGGCTGGGCACCGCCCCGCTCGGCCGGGGAGACCACGCACGACGCCCGCCTCCCGGCGGCCCCGGTCCCCGAGGCCCTGTGGTCGGACCTGGAGGCCGAGGGGCTGATCGCCCCCGGAACCGCGTCCTGACCCCGCTGCCCGGGACCGCCTCGCGCCCGGCCGCACCGGCGTCGCGGGGCCTCCCCGAGTCGCGGGTCCGCGTCGTAGGGTGGCCGTGCGGTCCGCGGCCGCGGACCGCACAACCTACCTGGGGGACCGCCACGTGCGCCTGGTCTGGGTACTCGACACCAACGACCTCCACGCCGCCGCCGACTTCTGGTGCGCCGTGCTGGGCTTCGAGCGCGAGGAGGGCCAGCACCCGGTCTACCTCGTCCTGAAGGACCCGGGCGGGCGCTGGCCCGACCTGGTCCTCCAGAAGGTGCCCGAGCTCCGCTCCGGCAAGAACCGGATGCACCCGGACCTGGTCGTCCACGACCTGCGCGCGGAGGTCGAACGGGTGCGCGCGCTGGGCGCGCAGGTGCTGCGCCCGGCCTACGAGGAGGACGGGCACCTGCTGGCGGTCCTGGCCGACCCCGAGGGCAACGAGTTCTGCGTGGTCGAGCGCCTCGACGGCACCCTGGGCGGGTAGCGCCGAACCGGCCCCGGCGGGCCCGGACCGGTCCATGTGTGCGCCGAGGGCCCCGGGGTAGCGCTCACCACACGGTGCGCGCCGCCGAACCGCGCGGACGCGGGCCGTCGCGCCACGGGATGACGACGCGACCGGGTGAGGTGGCACACGTGTTTCGGGACCGGCGAGAGGCGGGCGAGCGGCTCGCCCGCGCGGTGGCGGAGCGGGCGGGACCGCGCCCGCGCGTGCTGGCCCTGCCCCGGGGCGGCGTCCCCGTGGCCGAGCCCGTCGCCGAGGCCCTCGGCGTACCGCTGGACATCGTGGTCGCGCGCAAGATCCCCGCCCCCGGGAGCCCGGAGACGGCGATCGGCGCGACCACGGCCGAGGGCCCCGCGCTGTTCGACCAGAGGGCACTGGACCTGCTGGGCGTCCCCGAGGGGCGTCTGGCCGACATGGTCGGGGCACAGCGGGCCGAGGCGCGGCGCAGGCTGCTGGCCTACCGCGGAGACGACCCCGAACCCGAGGTCGCCGGATACGACGTCGTGGTGGTCGACGACGGGCTGGCCACCGGACTGAGCGCCCGGGCGGCGCTGACATCGGTGCTCGCCCGGCGCCCCGCGTCCCTGACGCTGGCGGTCCCCGTGGGCGCGCCCGAAGCCGTCCGCGCGCTCTCCGACGTCTGCGACCGGATCGTCTGCCTGGAGACGCCGCCGGACTTCGGTGCGGTCAGCCTCTGGTACGAGAGGTTCGCGCAGGTCACCGATGACGAGGTGCGCGGTCTGCTCGCGAGGCGTCCCCGAGGGCCCGGAGCCTCCGGAGGCGGCCCTCCCGGCCGCCCCTGACAGCCACCGGCCGCCGTGCACGCGGCGGACGACACCGGGTCGGCGCACCGAACGGGAGCCCGGCCCCCACGAAGGGAGAGGACCATGACCGCTGTCGACGTAACGGTACGCACGCCGGACGCGCTACTCGACGGGCGGCTGGCCGTGTTCCCCGGGGCGACCGCGGTCGTGGCCTTCGCGCACGGCAGCGGAAGCTCACGCCACAGCCCGCGCAACCGGGCCGTCGCCGACGAGCTCAACCGGGTCGGGATCGCCACGCTCCTGCTGGACCTGCTCACACCGGAGGAGGAGCGCGCCGACAGCGAGACCGGGCGGCAGCGCTTCGACATCGACCTGCTCACCCGGCGGCTCACCGGGGCCGTGGACTGGCTGGCCGGGCACGAGGACACCGCGGGCACGCCCATCGGACTGTTCGGCGCCAGCACCGGCGCCGCCGCCGCGCTGAGGACCGCCGCCGAGCGCCCGGACCTGGTCGCCGCGGTCGTCTCGCGCGGCGGCCGCCCCGACCTGGCGGGCACCGAGGCGCTCCAAGTCGTGCGCGCCCCCACCCTGCTCATCGTCGGCGGCGCGGACACCGAGGTCCTGCGGCTCAACGAGGACGCCGCCGACCGGCTCAGCGCCCCGTGCCGGATCCACGTCGTCCCCCGCGCCACCCACCTGTTCGAGGAACCGGGTGCGCTGGAGGAGGTGGCCGACGCCGCCTCCGGCTGGTTCGCGGGCATCCTGGGCGAGGCGGAGCGATGAGCCCCGGGACCGGCCCGGACGCCCTCCCGCGGCTGACCGGACCGAGGTCGCTGGATCCGCTCCTGGAGCGGATCGGCGACGCGCGCTACGTGCTGCTGGGCGAGGCCTCGCACGGCACCGCCGAGTTCTACCGCTGGCGGGCGGAACTGACCCGGCGGCTGATCGAGGAGGCGGGCTTCTCCTTCGTCGCGGTGGAGGGCGACTGGCCCGACTTCCAGCGACTGCACCGCGGCGTGGTGGGCGCGCCGGGGGCGCCCGAGGACCTCGGGGAGATCCTGGAGGGCTTCCGCAGGTGGCCGCAGTGGATGTGGGCCAACACCGAGGTGCTGGAGTTCGCCCGGTGGCTGCGCGGACACAACCTGGGGCTCGCGCCGGAGCGGCGCGCCGGGTTCTTCGGCCTGGACGTCTACAGCCTGTGGGAGTCGCTGTACGCGGTTCTGGGGTGGCTGCGCGAGAACATGCCCGAGCAGGTGGGACCGGCCCTGAGGGCCTACCGCTGCTTCCAGCCCTACGGCGAGGACCCACATGCCTACGCCCGAGCCATGCGGCTGGTGCCCGAGAACTGCGAGGCGGAGGTCGTGCGCCTGCTGGCCGGGCTGCGCGAGCGGGCGGGGGAGGCCTCCTCCGCCGAGGACCCTGCCGGGTTCGCCGCGCGCCAGAACGCCGAGGTGCTCGCGGACGCCGAGCGGTACTACCGGGCGCTGGTGCGCGGCGGCCCCGAGTCGTGGAACGTCCGCGACCACCACATGGCCGACACGCTCGACCGGCTCATGGAGTACCACGGGCCCGGTGCCAGGGCCGTCGTGTGGGAGCACAACACCCATGTCGGGGACGCGCGCGCCACCGACATGTCCGCCGCGGGCATGGTCAACGTGGGGCAGTTGGTGCGCGAGCGCCACGGCGACGAGGGCGTGGTCCTCGTCGGCTTCGGCACCTACGAGGGCCGGGTCATGGCCGCACGGGCGTGGGGGGAGACCCCCGAGCCGATGCCGGTGCCCGCGGCGCGCCACGGGAGCGTGGAGGCGCTGCTGCACCAGTCGTTCGAGGGGGAGACGGGCCTGCTGATCCTGACCGGCGACGGTGCGGCCGATCCGTTCGCGGGCGAGGCCCTGCCGCACCGCGCCGTCGGCGTCATATACCACCCCGGACGCGACGGGCTGCGCAACTACGTCCCGACCGTGCTGGGGGAGCGCTACGACGCCTTCGTGTTCGTCGACCGCACCCGCGCGCTCACGCCCCTGCACGAGGTGGAGGAGGACTCGGGCGAGGAGGGGACCCGGCCCAGCGGCCAGTGACGCGGACCGGCTGCCCCGGCGCGTTCCCGCCGCCTCGACGACGAGCCCGAGGACGGGGCCCACGCGGTCTGGCTCGCCCCGGCCGTCGCGGGCTTCCCGCGCGCCCCCTTCCCGGCCACCGCTGAGACGGCCTGGCACCGCGGCCCCCGCCCTCGGCGGTGGCCGTGCGCCGCGCGCCTGCGCGGTCGTGCCGGGGCGCTTGTTCAGTCCTGAGGGATCCCTTCGGCTCCGGCGCCCGCGGCCCGGTATCCGGTTCGAGGGCCCTGCCGGATGCGATACAGTTTCACCTGTTGGCGGCGCCGGGAACGGCGTTCGCGCAGCGGACGGGACGTAGCGCAGTTTGGCAGCGCACTTGACTGGGGGTCAAGGGGTCGTGGGTTCAAATCCCGCCGTCCCGACAGAGAAGTAGCAGGTCAGCGAGGGGTCCACCATCAGGTGGGCCCCTTTCCGCGTTCCCGGTGGGGTAGAAGTGGGGCTGTGACCGGGGCATGTGGGCCGTCAGCCCACGTCGTGGAGGATGTCGTCCATGGCCTTGGCCGCGGAGCGGCGCACCGGCCTCAGTCGGTGGCGGTAGACGCGTTCGGTGGTGTCGGTGCCGTCGTGTCCCACGAGCAGTGAGATCTCCTCGATGCTCACGCCGTGGTCCGACAGCAGCGACACGAACGTGTGCCGCAACTCCCGTGCGGTCCAGTCCCTGTCGTCGAGCCCTGCCTTTCCGATGATCCCTCCCAGGTCCCGTAGGGCGTTGTGGCGGTCCAGCGGTGTCCCGTCGCCGGTGCAGAACACCGGACGGTGGTCCTGCCACAGTCCGGCCGCCGACAACGCGGCGTACGGGGACATCGGCCTGGCGGACATGCTCCGGGTGCCGCTGGTCGCCCCCGGAACGCGCAGCAACCTGCGCGTGCTCATCGACCGCGTCTTCGCCGAACACGGCGCGGTGCCGGTGATCGCCGCCGACGTGGAGTCGCCGGGCACGATGGTTCGCGTCGCCGGGAGCGGCGAGGCCTGCGCACCGCTCCCGCCGTCCAGCGTCGAGGCGCTGCGCAGCACCCCCGACCTCATGGTGCGACGGGTCGTGGACCCCGTGATCGAACGCCACACCGCCGTGTGCGCCGGTTCGGACTGCTACGAGCCGCGGGACGCGGTGCCCGTGGTCCGGCACGGCATCGTGCGGGTGACGACCCGGCTCGACGATCGGGGGCCCGGCCGGGGTCCGCCCGTCGGACCGGACCGAAACGCGCGCCGTCCGGCCCCGACCGGCCGCGTCCACGCGCGGCTCCGGGCCCCGCACGGGCTCAGTCCGCGGTGGCGGTGGAGCCCAGCAGTTCGCGGACGCGTCCGGCGATCCTGTGGAACTCGGGGTTCTCCAACGTGGGCTCGTACTCGCGGCGGCCCGGGATGTCGATGGTGAACTCCTCGACGACGCGTCCGGGGCGCGGCCCCATCACGACGGCACGGGTGGCGAGGTAGACGGCCTCGGCCACGGAGTGCGTCACCAGCACGACGGTCATGCCGGTGGCCTCCCAGACGCGGCGCAGTTCGACGTTCATGTTCTCCCTCGTCAGCGCGTCCAGCGCGCCGAAGGGTTCGTCCATGAGAAGGACGTCCGGTTCGTGGAGCAGCGCCCGGCACAGGGAGACGCGCTGCTGCATGCCGCCCGAGAGTTCGAAGGGCATGGCCTTCTCGAAGCCGGTCAGGCCGGTCATCTCGATGAGTTCGTCGGCCCGTCGACGGGACCACGTCTTGGGGAGCCCGCGCATCTCGGCCTGGAACAGGATGTTGTCGCGGGCGTTGCGCCATTCCAGGAGCGCGGCGCGCTGGAAGACGAAACCGACGTCGCGTCGGGGCCCCTCCACCGGGGTGCCGCGCAGCGTCACCCCGCCGGCGCTCGTCGCGGTGAGTCCGGCGATCACCCGCAGCAGGGTCGACTTCCCGCAGCCGGAGGGCCCCGCGATGGTGAGGAGATCGCCGCGTTCGACGGTCAGGTCGATGCCGCTGAGGGCGTGCACCGTGCGCGCCTTGGTCTGGAAGGTGACGTCGACCCCGCGGATGCCGACCATCGGGCCCTCGTGTTCCGGGGAACCCGCGCCCGCCTCTCCCGGCGTGCCGTCCGCGGCCCCGGCGAACACGTTCACCGCTCCTCCGCCGTGAACGAGGCGTCGAAGTAGGCGCTCGTCTCCTTGGCCTCCTCGACCAGCCCGGCCTCGGCCAGCACCTCGATGGTCTGGCGCCAGTCCTCCTCGGCGGTGACGCCCGGAGCCCGGCCCCGGGTGTTCTCCGTGTGCAGCAGCGGTATGGTCTCCTCCCACTGGTGGAGGAGCACCTCCGCGCTGGGGAGCTGCGGATCCCGGCCCTCCATGGCGGCGACCGCTTCCTCGGGCGCCTCCTGGGCGGCGCTGTAGGCCTGCGAGGTGGCGGTGACCATCCGCTCGACCAGATCCGGATCCTCCTCGATGGTGGAGGCGTGGGCGAGGAGCCCGTTGCTGAAGAAGTTCAGTCCGGCGTCGGTGTAGCGCAGGTAGCGGACCTCCTTGCCGCTCTCCTCCGCGAGCTTGGGCCCCTGGTCGTGTGCGAAGCCGATGAGGCCGTCGACCTGGCCCGACATCACCGCCGCGTTCTTGCCGGCGGCGTCGAGGTTCTGCTGCTCGACGTCGTCCTCGGCGAGTCCGACGGCCTCCAGGTACAGGGGAAAGGTGGTCGTGACCGCGTCACCCGCGGAGACCGCGATCGTCCTGCCCCTGAGGTCCTCCGGTTCCGTGATGCCCGTTTCGGAGAACACCTGGACCGCCGAGGGCGTGGACTGGAGGAAGACGCCCACGGACCTGACGTCGACCCCCTGGTCGATGTTGGCCAGCAGGGCTGGTGCGTCGGCCCAGCCGAAGTCGTAGCTCCGCTGGCCGACGGCCTGCACGGTCTTGTTGGAGCCCTGACCGGCCTCGATCGTGAGCGAGATCCCGTGCTCCTCGAAGATCCCCTGCTCCACGCCGTAGTAGAAGGGGGCGTGCTCGCCGTAGGGGTACCAGTTGAGCTGCAGCGTGACCTCGTCGCCGCCGCCGTCCGAGCCCCCTCCGCCCGAACAGGCGACGAGGGAGAGGACGCCGGACGCGGCGGCGAGCGCGGCCAGTGCCGAACGCTTGGGAACGGGGAACTTGCGAGTGGCCATGGGAGTCCTTCGTGGCGAGGGGTGGTCAGCCTCGGTTGCGGCGCGACGCGTGCCAAGGGATGAGGAGCATCTCGGCGACCTGGATGACGGCGAAGAGCAGGACGCCCAGGGCCGACATGATGAAGAGCGCGGCGAAGAGCATGGCGGTGTCGATGTTGCCGTTGGCTTGGAGGATCACGTAGCCGAGACCGGAGTTGGCGCCCACGAACTCGCCCACGACCGCGCCGGTGACCGCCAACGTCGCCGCGACCTTGAGCCCGGACAGCAGTTCGGGCAGCGCCGCGGGGAAGCGGACCTTCCAGAAGGTCTTGATCCGGGACGCGCCCATGGTGGAGGTGAGTTCGAGGAGTTCGGGGTCGACCGAGCGCAGGCCGCTGATGCCGGAGATGACCACGGGGAAGAAGGCCATGAGCACGGCCACGAAGATCTTCGGGCTCGCACCGAAGCCCAGCCACACGACGAACAGCGGCGCGATCGCGATCTTCGGAATGACCTGCGCGAACAGGACGAGCGGGTAGAAGGTCCTCTCCACCGTGGGGGAGTAGACCATGAGCACGGCGACGACCAGGCCGACCAGGGAGGCGATCACGAAGCCGACGACGGTCTCCACGGTGGTGACGACCGTGTGCGTCCACAGGTAGGCGGCGTTGTCAGCAAACGCTTTCCATGTGTCCACGGGGGACGGGAGAACGTAGGGCTCGACTAGCCCCCCAGTGGTGACGAGGAACCACGACAGCGCGAGCAGTGCGAGAAAAACGAGGGGGTACATCAGCCCGAACTGGCTGAGCGGACGGCGGATGCGGGACCTGCGGAACGTGTCTGGCGCTTGTGCCTGCGGCGCGCGGGGAGCTTGTTCTGCCTGTTGAGTCATGTCCGACCTGATATCCCTCGTCGGGAGTGGGCGGTGGCGTGGTACAGAAAGCGCTTTCCGTCTCAGGGATGTTAAATACACCACAGCGGAGATGTCAACGCCCCTGTCGGGCGGGGCGACGGGGGCGCTGCGCCCGCGGTCCGGGAGGGGCGCGGCGGATTCCGGTGCGATGCGCAAGGCCGCCCGTCCACGGTTCCGAGCGGGCCGGGGAGGGGTGGCGAGTGAACTCTCCGTGATGTGATGTTGACAACATGTGGACGCGCGCGTACTTTTGCCGCACAGAAAGCGCTTTCTTTCGAGCGATCGAGGGTCTGCCCATGAGTACACCGCCGTCCTGTCCCCACCGGCCGAAACTCTCGGGCGGTGCGGTCCTCGCCGCGGTCCCGGCGGTCTTCCGTCCCGCCTTCCCCCGTCCAACGGCGCCGGACCCGCCCGCTGCCGCGCACGGAAGGCGCCGGTCCGATCCGCGGAGCGCCAGCGGGCCGGTGAAGGGAGCCGCCGTTGAACGCGATGCCTGAGGCTTCCGCCTCCGAGGCGCCGTCGCTGCCGGGCGGGATCGGCCTGTCCCGGTTGCGCGTCTACGACTGGCCGGCCGTCCAGGGCTCCGACGGCCTCTGCGGCGGCACCCCGCACATGCACCTGGTCTGCGCCGAGGCCTACGCGGTGGTCGGCGGTTCGGGCGCTGTGCAGACCCTGACCGAGGACGGCTTCGCCTCGACCCCGCTCGCCGAGGGCGACCTCGTGTGGTTCACACCCGGAACGGTGCACCGCCTCGTCAACGACGGAGGCCTGCGCATCATCGTCCTCATGCAGAACGCGGGCCTTCCCGAGGCGGGTGACGCCGTCCTCACCTTCCCACCCGGCGTGCTCTCCGACGCTGGGGCCTACGCGGAGGCCGTCTCCCTCGACCCGGCCGACCCCGAGCGCGCCGCCAGGGCCCGACGAGACCTCGCCCTCTCCGGTTTCGCCGAACTGCGGCACCGCCTGGAAGCGGGTGACCGGTCCGCGATGACCGACTTCCACGTATCCGCTCTGCGTTTGGTCTCCGCGCGCCTGCCCGACTGGCGCACCCGGTTCGAACGGGGTCCGGCGGCGGAGGTCTCCCGCACGGCCGCCCGTCTCGACGCGCTCGCCGGGGGCGACACCGCCCACCTGTCCTCCGCGGCGGTCTACCGGGGCGAACCGGGCCCGGCCTGGGGCATGTGCGGACGGCTCGACAAGTTCGGGGAGGGCGGGGTGTCCCGCCTCCTCTGACAAACCCCGGATCCTCCGAACGACCCCCGCC
>NZ_LEKI01000127.1:0-17375 GCF_001029525.1 Nocardiopsis sp. RV163
GTCCGGGCCTGCCCCCGGTGGGGGACGCGGAGGCCGGGAGGGTGACCGTGGTCACCCGGACGTGAACCTGAGGTGACGTTACATCATGGGTTGTCCGTATGAATGGGTTGATGTCTGGTCCGTGGGAGCGGCGCCCGGCCCCGGGTTGACTGGATGTAGGGGGCCCTCAGGGCCCGCCCGCACCGTGCTGCCCGCCGACCGCCGCAGCCTCGCGGCCGGAGGGCGCGCTGCTCAGGACGTTCCGGTCGGGAAGCTCCACGGCAGGGACCGCGTCAGCTCGGCCCACTCCTGGGCGCCGATCGGGTCCACGACCGAGGTGGCGTCCACCTCCACGGGCAGGGTGGCGTTCACCTCCTCCAGCGTGCGCGCCACGTTCTCCTCGTGCGCGGCGTCGTGCTTCTCGGCCTCCTCCACGAGCACGGCGATGATCCCGCCGAGGTCGGAGATGAGCCCCTCCAGTTCGGTGCGCGACATCTCGACGTCCTCGGCGCAGTGCTCGACCGCGCCGGTCCTGACGCCCTCGTCGCCGTAGTACCAGACGGTGGCCAGCAGTCGGTCGAGGTCCCCGTCGCCGAGCCGCTCCGTGGCAACGGCCCGCTCCACGAACTCCGCGCTGGCCGGGGTCATCTCGCCCAGACGGGTCTGGCCGCTCCCGAAGCCCGCGAACCGGCTGACGACGCACTCCTTGGCCGTCCGGACGCGGGTCGCCCGGGGCTGTTCGGAGCCCGCGGCCTCCCCGCTCTCACCGGTCTCCGCGGGTGCCTCCTGCGCGCCCACCCCGGCGGCGGGCTGCTCCTGCGCCGCCTCGCCGCCCCGCCCTGACGCGGCCTCGGGGGTCTGCGGGGTCTCGGGCCGCCCGACGGGGGAGACGCCCGCCGCGGCCCCGTCGGCGGAGGACTCGCTCCCGTCCGCCCCGGCGGGCCCCTGCGACTCCTTCTCCCCGGTCGTTTCGGGAGCCGACTCCACGGGCTCCTCCTGCGCCGCCTCCCCGCCGGACCCCTCGGCGTCGGTCTCCGCGGGCGCCTCCCCCTTCCCGGTCAGCGACTCCGCCATCCTGACCAGTTCACCGCTGCCCCACTTGTCCGGCTGGAGGTACAGGGCCACGGCCACGCCCGGCTCGTCGAGCCAGAACAGGTCGCCGGTCTCCGGCGACAGGTAGGCCTCACTGCGCAGCGCCTCGCCCGAGTCCAGGCGTTCCAGAGTCCTCTCGGGCAGGTGGCCGTACCGGCGTTCGCGCAGGTCGTCGAGTTGCTGAATGCTGTCCGAGCGCAGGACGGAGACCCTGCCGAGCAATTGGTCGGGTCCGCGCATCCAGGAAAGCTGCGACTGCCTGTTGCCCAGCCGGTCGGTCGTGGTCGAGGCGTGCATCCCGTGCCGCTCCAGTTCGGAGGGCAGGTAACCGATCTCGTAGCCGTCCAGGCTGTACGAGGGGACGCCCTGGCCCATCTCCGGCCACGCCAGCGTCCGCATGTCCTTCTCGTCGGCCGCCACCGCCCCCGGGAGGCCGACCGGTCCCGACGACGCGATCGCGGCGGCGCCGAGCAGCGCGACCCACCTCTTGTGGTGCTTGCGCATGAGTGTTCCTTCCCATCGACTACTCCTAGTGATGGTTGCAGTCTCTGGGTAATCGACCATGGGTGCGGGGGTCAAAATCCGTGCATGAAGTGACCAAATGGATGCATTAAGTGAGAATGTCGTCGAACTGTCGGACACATCACCAGATGATGGGCCGCGGATCACCGGCTGCTCCGCAGGCGGTAACCAAGCGGTCGCCATCCGCACCCAATCTGAGGAAGCAGCCGACAAGTTCACGCGCACTTGGGAGGTCCGGTGCAGCGCATCGGTATCGTCGTCGCAGCCGTGTCGTTCTTCGTCGTCACCGGCGCGAGCGCATCGTCCGCGACGCAGGACACCGACCCCCGGTGGTCGGACGTCACCAGATCCGCAGTCATCGAGTACACGACAACCGAGCGCCCGCTGATCGCCGTCTCCCACCGCGGAGCCTCCGGTCACGCGCCCGAGAACACCCTGGCCGCCCTCGACACCGCCGACCGGCTCGGAGCCGAGACCGTTGAGGTCGACGTCCAGCGCACCAAGGACGACGTCCTCGTGCTCATGCACGACACCACCCTCGAACGCACCACCGACGTCGAGGAGGTCTTCCCCGAACGCGGCTCCTACGAAGTCGCCGACTTCACCATGGACGAGGTCCGCGAGCTCGACGCGGGCGCGTGGTTCGACGCCTCCTTCGACGGTGAGCCCGTCCCCACCTTCGCGGAGGGGCTCGACCGCCTGGAGCAACTGGACCTCAACCTCTTCCTGGAGCTCAAGGAGCCCGGGCTCTACCCCGGCATCGAGCAGGAGATCGCCGACGAGCTGACCGGGCGAGGAACCTGGCTGGAGCCCAACCCGGACGGTGAACCCCGCCGCCTCGTCGTGCAGAGCTTCGACTGGCAGTCGGTGCGGCGCTCAAAGGACCTGCTCCCGTCCGTGCCGCACGCCCTGCTCGGCCGGGTCCCCGAGAGCAGCATCGACGAGCACGACTGGGCGCAGATGATCAACCCCAACCACACCACCATCGACGCCACCTACGTGGAGCGGGTCCACGAGGCGGGGATGGAGATCATGCCCTACACCATCAACGAGCGCTCCCGGATGGACACCGTCCTGGGCTGGAAGGTCGACGGGTTCATCACCGACTACCCCGACGTCGGCCAGGAAGCCATCGCCGCCCGGGCCCAGCGGTCCCAGCCGGTGGTAAGGATCCCCGCGCTGCCCCTGCCCCGCTGACCCGCGTCGGCCCGGGGACCGCGTCCGCCCCGGAAGGGGGCGGCGTCCCCGGACCCCGCCCGGAGCGCTCCCTGGCCCCGGACGGTGTCAGGTGGGATGATCTGTCCGACCCACACGAGGTCCCCGCCCGAGGGGAGACCGCGCCGCGGTCCCCCCTCGGGCGGGGCGTTCGGACCAGGAGGCGGACACCACGTGAGCGATCGGCTGGCCATCCCCCGGGAACACGTCGACTGGCGCACCAAGGGCCTGTGGTGGACGGACGACCCGATTCCCCTTGAGGAGTTCGCGGCCCGCCGCGACCACCTGTTCACCGGCCCCTTCACCTGGCCGCTGATGGTCCTGCGCGCCTCCGCGCTGGACCGCAACGTCGCCGCGCTCGCCGACTTCGCCGAGCGCCACCGGCTGCTGTTCGCCCCGCACGGCAAGACCTCCATGGCTCCGGCCCTCATCCAGCGACAACTGGACGCGGGCGCCTGGGGGGTCTCCGCCGCCAGCGCCAACCAGGTCCTGGCCTTCCGCCGGTTCGGCGTGCGCCGGATCCTGCTCGCCAACGAGCTGCTCGACGGCCGGGTGCTGCGCTGGGCGGCCGGTGAGCTGGACGAGGACCCCGGCTTCGAGTTCCTCTTCTACGCCGACTCGGTCGAGGGGGTGGCGGTCGCCGCGGAGGCTGCCGCCGACCGGCCCGGGGGAGGCTCCGCCGGGCGGCCCCTGCGGGTGCTGGTCGAACGGGGGGTCCCCGGAGGGCGCACCGGCTGCCGCACCCGTGAGGAACTGCTCGCGGTGGCCGCGGCCGTCGCCGAGGCGCCGGGTCTGGAACCGGCCGGGGTGGCGGGCTACGAGGGATCGCTCGGCGACGCCGACGGTGTGCGCGGCTTCCTGCGCGACCTGGTCGGCGACGCCGCGGCGCTGGCCGCCCGGCACGGCCTGGACGGGCCGGTGCTGTCGGTGGGCGGCAGCGCGTGGTTCGACCTGGTCGCCGAGGAGTTCGGCGGACGCGAGGACGTCCTGCCGATCCTGCGCAGCGGCGCCTACGTGGTCCACGACGACGGCCTGTACCGGCGCACCACGCCTTACCGCCGCCTGCCCGAGGGCCCCGACGCGCTGGCCGGGGCCCTGGAACTGTGGGCCCGGGTGACCTCCGTTCCGGAGGCGGGGCTGGCGATCGTCGGCATGGGGCGCCGCGACGCCAACCACGACCAGGGGTTCCCCGTGCCGCGCCGCCTGCGCCGGGCGGACGGTTCCACCGTCGACGCCGGGGGCGCGGAGGTGACCGACCTCAACGACCACCACGCCTACCTGAGGGTCGCGCCGGGGCTGGAGGTCAGCCCCGGCGACCTGGTCTCCTTCGGGATCTCGCACCCGTGCACGGCCTTCGACCGCTGGCGGGTCCTGCCGGTGGTGGACGACGCCGACACCGTCGTGGAGATGGCGGCCACCTACTTCTGAGGCCCAGGGCGCCGTCGGCGGAGCCGCGCGGACCCCGGCGCCCCGGGAGCGCCCACGGCTACCGGGGTCGCGGGGTCACCCCCAGCCCACCACCCCGGGGCGGGTCTGCCACGGGCGCGGCCCGTCCAGCGGCCGGTACTCCACCCCGGCCGCGTCGAGCCGTTCCAAGTGCCTCCTCAGCCGGGGCTCGAACTCGGCGTAGTCGCGCTCACCGGACGACCACACCTGCTCGGCGAAGGCCGACAGCCTGGGGAAGACCATGTAGTCCAGCCTGCGCGGCGAGTCGATGTGCTCGGTCCACACGTTCACCTGAGCGCCCAGCACGTGCGCGGCCTCCCCCTCGGTCAGCCCCGGCGGTACCGGCTCGGCCAGGTAGACGTCCTCGATCCGCAGCAGCGTGCCCACCGGGACGGGCTCGTCCCCGGACTCGGACTGCCGGTAGTCCAGGTAGGAGGTGCGGGTGGGGCTCATGACCACGTCGTGACCGGCCCGCGCGGCCGCGACACCGCCCTCCTCGCCGCGCCACGACATCACGGTCGCCCCCGGTGCGAGCCCTCCCTCCAGGATCTCGTCCCAGCCCACCAGGCGGCGGCCGCGCGAGGTCAGGTGCTCGTCCAGTCGGCGGATGAACCAGCTCTGCAACTCGTCCTCGTCGGCCAGCCCCTCCTCCTTGATCCGCCGCTGCGCGGACGCGCTCGCCCGCCACTGGGTCTTGGGGCACTCGTCGCCGCCCACGTGCACGTACGTGCTCGGGAACAGCTCGATCAGCTCGTCCAGGACGTTCCGGTAGAACTCCAGGACGTTGTCGGTGACCGCGAGCACCTCCTCGAAGATCCCCCACTGGTCGCCGACCGGGATCCGTCCGGACTCGCCCAGCTCGGGGTAGGCGTGGATGGCGGCCTGAGAGTGGCCGGGCACGTCGATCTCGGGGACGACGGCCACGTGCCGGGCGTCGGCGTAGGCGACGATCTCGCGGATGTCGTCCTGGGTGAAGAAGCCGCCGTGCGGGCGTTCGTCGAACACCGGCGGCTTAGCGGCGCCCACCTGGCTCCGGGTCCGCCAGGAGCCCACCTCGGTCAGCTTCGGGTAGCGGCGGATCTCCACGCGCCACCCCTGGTCGTCGGTCAGGTGCAGGTGCAGGACGTTGAGCTTGTGCATGGCCAGCAGGTCGATGAACCGCAGAACCTCACGCTTGGGCACGAAGTGGCGGGCCACGTCCAGCATCACGCCCCGCCAGCGGAAACGCGGCGCGTCGGTCACACTCACGGCGGGTAGGGCCCACTCGGCGCCGCCCAGCGGGGCGTCCCGGTAGGCGTCGGCGGGCAGCAGCTGCCGCAGGGTCTGCGCACCGTAGAACACCCCGGCGGGGTCGTTGCCCACGATGATGGCTCCCTCGGCGTCCACGATCAGCCGGTAGCCCTCGCGGCCCAGGGCCGCCTCGGGGTCCACGCTCAGTCGGATCTGCGCGCTGGCCTCGTCGCCGGCGGCCAGGGGGAGGCCGGTGGCCGCTCCGAGTTCACGCTGGAGCCACGTGAGCGTGCCCCGGGCGTCGGGGTCGGCGGAAACCCTGGTCGAGGCGGTCAGCGTGAGGCCCCCGGTGCCACCGGGAGCCGAGGAGTTGGGACGGGGGACGAGGAAGGGGGAGGTGTCGGGCACGGTGAACCGCTCCTATCCGGTCTAGACCAATACCGGACATAGTGTCACGTGGCTCCTCACGGGCACACCCCCCGCGGACAAACGGTCACCCTTACCCGGAGACGACGAGGTACCGAAACCGGGACCGGGTAGGTGCGGGAGTGGTGGGGTTACCACCACGACGGACGGGGGGCTGGCGTTATCGCCGTGGCGCGGGTCCCGTCCGTACCGTTGCCGAGACGGCGGACAGAGGGGGCGGCGATGCTCAGGAGACGGGGGACACCCGTGGGGCGGGGGCGCTGATGCTGGTGCCGATCCTCATCGCCGTGGCCGGGGCGTTCACCCTGGCGCTGGGTTCGGCCCTCCAGGAGCGCGACGCGGTCCGCGCCCCGGGAGGCCGGGTGGCGAAGGCTGGGCTCCTGCTGCACCTGCTGCGCCAGCCCCGCTGGATGATCGGCAGCTTGGCCGCCGCCTTGGGCGCCGGACTGCACCTGGTGGCCCTCAGCGGCGCACCGCTGACCATCATCCAGCCGATCGGTGTCACCGGCCTGCTGTTCGCCATCGTGCTGTCGGCCCTGTTCAACCGCCGCCGGGTCGGCCTCTCCCAGATCATCCCCGGAACCGCCGTCATGGTGGGCCTCACCGGGGTGATCTCCCTGTTCCCGCACACCGCGGACAGCCCCGTCATGAGCACCGGCACGGCGCTGGCGCTCACCGGGGTCGTCCTCGGGGCGGGAGCCGTCGTCCACTTCACCGCGCACCGGATGAACAACGGGGTCCGGGCCCTCCTGCTCGCCCTGGCGGGCGGGGCGGCCATGGGTACCACATCCGGTCTGGCCCGCGTCCTGTCCGCCAACGCCGTCGGGGACTGGACCAGCCTGATCAGCTGGCTGGCCCCGCTCGCGGTGGCCGCGGCGGTCTTCGGCGCGCTGCTGATGCAGAACGCCTACCGCACCGGGCACTTCACGGCCGCCTACGCGACCCTCCTGATCACCGACCCCGTGGTCGGTGTGGCCATCGGCGCCCTCCTCCTGGGCGAGGGAGCGCCGCGGACACTTCCCGCCCAGTTCGGCGCGCTGGTCTTCGCCTGCCTCGCCGTCGCCGGAACCGTGGCCCTCGCCCAGGCTCGCAACCGCAACCCCGAGGTCGTCGCCGCCGACACCGAACGCTGAGGAGAGACCATGACCGAGCGTCCGCTGCGCGTCCTGATCGCCAGCGACACCTATCCCCCCGACGTCAACGGGGCCGGATACTTCACCCACCGCCTGGCCGAGGGGCTGGCCGGACGGGGGCACCGGGTCCACGTGGTGTGCCCCTCCGAGCGGGGCGAACCCCACGTCACGGTCAACGGCGCGGTGGTCGAGCACCGCCTGCGCTCGGCGCCCATCCCCTTCATGCGCGCGGCCGTCCCGCTGGGGATGGGCGGGCACATCGCCAGGATCGTCGAGCGCCTGGACCCCGACGTCGTGCACGCGCAGAGCCATTTCCCGCTCAGCCGCGCGGCGATGCGCAGGGGCCGCGCCGCAGGCGTCCCCGTCGTGCTCACCAACCACTTCATGCCGGACAACCTGTACGCGCACGCCCGGATCCCCGCGCCGATGCAGGAACTGGCGGGCCTCCTGGCCTGGAGGGACATGGTCCGGGTGGCGGGGGAGGCCGACCACGTGACCACGCCGACCCCGCGGGCGGCCAGGCTCCTGCGGGAGAAGGGGTTCACACGCGGGGTCGAGGCGATCTCGTGCGGGATCGACCTGGAGCGGTTCCGCCCCCACGAGGACCCCGCCGCGGCGCGGCGCCGGTTCGGGCTGCCCGACCGGGACACGATCGTGTTCGTGGGCAGGCTGGACGCGGAGAAGAGGATCGACGACACCATCCGGGCGCTGGCGCGTATCGTGCCCGGACGGGACGCCCAGCTGGCCCTGGCGGGGACGGGCCAGCGCGGGGAGGAACTGCGCGCGCTGGCCGCGGAGCTGGGCGTGGCGGACCGTGTGTTCTTCCTGGGCTTCGTCCCGGACGAGGACCTGCCCCTGGTCTACGGGGCGGGGGACGCCTTCGCCATCGCGGGCGTGGCCGAGCTGCAGAGCATCGCCACCCTGGAGGCGATGTCCACCGGACTGCCGGTGGTGGCCGCGGACGCGATGGCGCTGCCGCACCTGGTTGAGGAGGGGCGCAACGGGTTCCTCTTCCCACCGGGCGACCCCGCGCTCCTGGCGGACCGGCTGCTCCTCGTGCTCGGTCCCCGGGGACGTGCTCTGGGCGCGGCCAGTCGTGAGCTCGCGCGGCGGCACGACCACCACCGGTCCCTGGAGCGGTTCGAGGAGGTCTACACCCGTCTGCGGGGGACGGCCCCCGCGCGGGGGGAGAGGCCGGTCGCCGCCTGAGGTGTCCGAAAGGGACGTTTGGTTGATGTTTCGATTCTTCTGCCACTTTCCGTATTCTTTGCGTAGCGACCGGTGATGTTGTCCTCCTGTGGGATACACAAGATGTTGTGTGGTTCGAAGGGATTAGTGCACAGACCGGCCGGGGCAACCCCACCGAGGGCCTCACCGATCGGCTCGTCAGCGCCGAGCGGGAGGCGGGGTTCCACGAGCACGACATGTCGGTGTTCGAGCGCGAGCGCATCGACCTGGAGCACCGGGTGAACCGGATGGAGGCCGAGCTGGAGGCACTGCGAAAAAGGAGACTGGAAGCCTACGCCCGATGGTGGAACGCCCGGGACGACCGTGACCGGGCGCGCCACGTCTGCCGCAGACTGCGCCGCCGGATCGACCGGACGCGCGGCAGGGACAAGGAGTGAACGACGGCGAACGTGGTCCGACCCCGGGGGGTTCGGGCCACGCGTCGTTCCACGGCGGCTCCTCCAGGAGCCCGCCCAGGGGGCGGAGCGGACCGTGGTGCCCCGCCGAGGGGCACAGGTCCCCGGCGGGAACGGGCCGTATGCCCGTGGAGCACGAGTCGACGGGACCCGGCGGGGGCTGCGCGGAGCGGACCGGTGTCAGCGGTGGAGCGCGTGCTGACGCGGGACCCGGCCGGGTCGGCACGGGACGGCCCGGCGCGGCCGGTCAGGCCACCGTGATCCCGGCGACCTCCCTGCTCACCTGCTGCGCGGCGTCCCTCAACGCCGCCAGCGTCACCTGTACCGCCGGTCGCCTCGCCGCCACCGACCGCACCACCGCGTACACGTGCCGCTCGGGCGCGGACGCGGGCAGCTTCCGGTAGACGAGCCCCGCCGGGGCCCCCACCATCGCCAGGGCCGGGACCGCGGCGATCCCGATCCCGCGCGAGACCAGGCTCAGCACTGTTCCCAGCCCCTCGAACTCCCAGGCGGCGGAGGGCAGTCCGCCCACCTCGGACAGGAGCCGGTCCGTTCCGTAGCGCGAACGCTCGCTCTCGGGCGTCACGATCCACGACTCGTTCAGCAGCTCCTCCAGCACCACCGGCGCCGAGGGGTCGGCCAGCGCGTGCCCCCGGGGCACCGCCAGCACCATCGGGTCGCGCATCAGGTTGATGTGCCGCAGTCCGCCCTCGGGCCCGCGCCCGGGGTGCTGTCCGGACCAGTCGTCGACCAGGGCGATGTCCACCTCCCGAGAGCGCACCTGCTGGGTCCCCGTCGCCAGCAGGGTCTGGCGCAGCAGGAGCTGCATCCCCTCGTGCCGGCGCAGCGGCGGCACCAGCAGGGGCGCGAACGCCACGGCGGCGGTCGGGAACGCCGTGACGGTGACCACGCCCAGCGCCAGGTCGGACTGCTCGGCGAGCACCGACTCGGTCGCCTCCACCAGCGCCAGGATGTCCTCGGCCTGGGCCACCAGCAGCCGCCCGGCGTCCGTGAGCTCGGCGCCCCGCGCGGAGCGGTCCAGCAGCGCGACGCCCGTCTCCCGCTCCAGGGCGGCCAGTTGCTGGGACACGGCCGAGGGCGTGTAACCGAGGGCGCCGGCTGTGGCGGCGATGGTCCCACGCACGCTGAACTCGCGGAGGACGTGCAGACGACGCAGATCGAGCATAAGAAGATCTTACGCTCAGCATCGAAAAGACGCGCTTGTACTGATGCCCGAACCTGGGCAGTCTGTGGGGTGACGGGCCGTCTTCCCAGGTGGAGTGGCAGTCCATGCATCACCCGCATTCACGACAAACCGGAGATGAGTCCTCGATGACCGTCACTGTGTCCGCGACCCTCGCCGTCAACGAAGCGCTCGCCGAGAAGCGCCGCCAGGGAGTACGCGTGCTCCCCCTGGGCTTCGGCGAGGCCGGACTCCCGGTCCACCCGGTCATGCGCGACCGGCTCACCGCGGGGAACGGTGCCAACGCCTACGGGCCCGTCGCCGGGTCCGCGGCCCTGCGCGAGGCCGCTGCCGGGTACTGGGAGCGCCGCGGGCTGCCCACCGACCCCGGGCTGGTCGTCGCCGGACCCGGCAGCAAGCCGCTCCTGTACAGTCTCCTGCTGGAGATCGGCGGCGACACCGCGATCGCCGCGCCCAGTTGGGTCAGCTACGCCGCGCAGAGCCGCCTGATGGGGCAGCGGCCCGTCATGGTCCCCACCGCCACCGGCGAGGGGGGCGTACCCCAGCCGGACCTGCTGCACGCCGCAGTCACCGCCGCCCGCGAGCAGGGGCGCACGGTCAACGCCGTCATCGTCACCGTTCCCGACAACCCGACAGGCACCGTGGCCGGGGCCGACACCGTCCGGCGCCTGTGCGAGGTTGCCCGCGAACTCGACCTGGTCGTCATCTCCGACGAGATCTACCGCGACCTCGTCCACCCCGCCGCCCCGGGCGAGGAGCCCGCCGAGGTGCACAGCCCCGCCGAGTACGCGCCCGAGCGCACCGTCATCTCCACCGGACTGAGCAAGAACCTGGCCCTGGGCGGCTGGCGCATCGGCGTCGTGCGCCTGCCCGACTCCGAGATCGGCCACCGCCTGCGCGCCGGGCTGCTCGGTGTGGCCAGCGAGATCTGGTCGAGCCCGGCCGCCCCGGTCCAGGAGGCCGCCGCGCACGCCTTCACCGAACCCGCCGAACTCCTCGACCACGTCGACCGCAGCCGCCGTCTGCACGGCATCGTCGCCGGGGCGGTCACCGAGGCCTTCGTCCGCGCGGGCGCGACCGTGGCCGCCCCCCGGGCGGCCTTCTACCTCTACCCCGACTTCGAGCCGGCCCGGGAGCGGCTGGCCGCCCTCCACGGCGTGGCCACCGGCCCGGACCTGACCGGGCTGCTGCTGGAGCGCTTCGGGATGGGCGTACTGCCCGCCGCGGAGTTCGGGGAGGGCGTGGAGGCCCTGCGCATGCGGGTCGCCACCAGCCTGCTCTACGGCGACACCGAGGAACGCCGCTACGCGGCCCTCGCCGCCACGGACCCGCTGGCGCTGCCCTGGGTCCGCGCACACCTGGACCGCCTCGACGAGGTCCTGGGCGCGCTGCTGCCCGAGGGCGCCGACGCCGGGCCCGTCCTGCGCCGGTCGGCCGAACCACAGGCGGTCAGCTGACCGCTCCCCGCGTCCGCCCCGTGTAAAGGGGGCGGGGCGGACGCACCGTCCTCCGGCCTCCCCCGGCCGCTCCTTCCGGGGGAGGCCGGACCTCTGTCCGGCCCCGGGCGGCGGGACGCCCCGGTTCCCGGGCGGCACGCCGCTTTCCACGCCGACGGCGCGTCCCCGCCCGGGGCGCCGCCGGATCCCCGTCCGGTGAGGCCACCGCGCGGACGCCGCCGTTCGGGCGCTCACCTCGGGCCGGACTGGGCGCCCTCCACCCCCGCCTCGCGCGCGGCCAGTTCCGCGCTGGAGGCGATCACCGCCCGGTAGTGGTCGAGCAGCCGCTCACCGACCGCCTCCCACGTACGGTGCTCCACCGAGGGCCGCGCGCACCCCGCCATCCGCTCCCGCACCTGGAGGTTGTGGGCCAGCCGCCCCACCGCCACACGCAGTTCGCGCACCGAGTCCGGGGCGTACAGCAGCCCGTTGTGTTCGGGCACCACCAGGTCCAGCGGACCGCCCGAGGCCGGGGCCACCACCGGCACCCCCGAGGCCAGAGCTTCCTGGACGGCCTGGCAGAACGTCTCGTCGGCACCGGTGTGCACGAACACGTCCATGGACGCGTACAGGCGCGACAGGTCACCGCCGGTGCGCTGCCCGGTGAACACCGCGTCGGGCAGGCGCCTGCGCAGCCGCGCCCGCTCGGGGCCGTCCCCCACCACGACCAGCCTGATCCCGCGCAGGCGGGAGACGTGTTCCAGCATCTCCACCCGCTTGTCCCTGGCCAGACGCCCCACGTAGCCCACGATCGTCTCCCGGTTCGGTGCGAGCCGGCGCCTCAGATCCTCGTCGCGGTGCGCGGGGGAGAAGCGCTGGGCGTCGACCCCGCGGCGCCACAGGTCCAGGCGGGGGAACCCGCGCGCGGACAGCGCCTCCATGGTGGCCGAGGACGGTGCCAGCGTGCGGTCCACCGCGGCGTGCGTGCGCCGCAGCAGCGACCACAGGGCGTCTCCGCCGGGCAGGCGGTAGCGCCCGGCGAAGCCGGGAAGGTCGGTCTGGAAGACCGCCACCGTCGGCAGCGCCCACCGGCGGGCGGTCTCCACGGCCGCCGCCCCGAGCAGGGCGGGCGAGGCCAGGTGCAGCACGTCGGGGGAGAAGGCGCGGATCGCCGCGGTCATCATCCGCCGTGCGGGCAGCCCCACCGAGAAGTCGCGGTAGAACGGCAGGGGCACGGAGGGCAGCCGGACCACCGGGAACCCCGCGTAGGAGGAGGGGCCCGGCCCGGGGGCCAGCACCAGTGCCTCGTGGCCGCGAGCGGCGAGCAGGTCGGCGACCCGGCACACGGAGTTGGTCACCCCGTTGACCTGGGGCAGGAAGGACTCCGTCACGATCGCCACCCTCAGTCTGCCCCGGGCGTCGGCCGGGGGCACGCGGTCGAGCGGCGGTGTGCGGGCCGCCGCGGCGCGGGGCCCGGCAGCGGGAACGCCAGCGGACGCGGGGTCGGTCGCGGTCCTGGGAGCGGCTGAGGGGTGGTGAGCGGCCGGGGACGTGCGCGTGGCCGGAGACGTACGGTCGGTCGGGGACATGCGGGTGGCTCCCAACGCCGGGGGGACGGCTGCCTACGCCGGGGACGGCTGTCTCCGACGCTAGGCTCGTGGGGTGAACCTCGGTTTGGGTACGGGGGAACCGCGCCCGAAGACCAGGCGTGGGCAGTCCGAGCGGTCGGTGACCGTGTCCGTGCGCCCGTGTGTCCGCCGGGTGACCCTCCGGTGGATATGATTGCTGAATGTAGCCAATATATTGCTCTAAGGAGTCATGCGGTGACCCTCGTGGAATGGGCCGAAGCAGTCCGAAGTGAACTGGGCCTGACCGGTACCGAACCCCTCCGCAAGGAGGACGTCGACCGGGTGCTCGACCTCGCCCGGGACGCCGCCCACTCCGTGGCCCGTCCCGCCGCGCCCCTGACCACCTACCTCCTGGGCGTGGCCGTGGGTCAGGGCGCGGACCCCGACGAGGCCGCGGCGGTCCTCAGCAGGCTCGCCCTGGCCCGGGTCGACGAGGAGGACCGCGCCTAACACCCCGCCGCCGTCCGCTCCGGTCGGGGGCGTTCCGTCCGCGCCGACGGGCCCTCCCGTCCGCTCCGGCCGCCTCCGTCCGTGCCGTCGCGGCCGTGGCCGCGAGGAACACCGCGCCCGGAGCCCGCTTCGGTCGCAGCGGATCGTCGTGGTCGCATCGGTCAGCAGTCCGTACCGGTCGCATCCGACGGCGTCGCGCTCCGGACCGCGTCGCGGGTGGGCCCCACCGGCTCCACCGGTGCCCTCGGGTCCGCCGCCGTCCGGCCGCAGCCCCGGAGCACGGCCCCGACCAGCGCGGAAGCCTCCGGAGGACAACGCCCCCACCCGGGGGTACGCGGAGATGGAACCGGAAGTTCCCGAAGAAACAGGCATGTGGAACACGTGTGATGTGTTTGTTACGCGTCGATGCGATTCTTTGCCGGTATCGCGGGCCTCCACCAGTGCCGAAGCGATCGCGAGGGCGTCGGATCCCCCGTACTCCAGTACCGGCGGCCCCTCGTCCCCACACACTCACCGATAGGGAGATCCCCTGTGGACCAGCTCCTCGAAATGGCTGGCATCGTCAGCAGCATCATCTGGGGGCCCTTCGTCCTCATTCCGCTGCTGTTCGGTGTCGGCCTGTTCCTCACCGTCCGCCTGCGCCTGCTCCAGCTCCTGCGGCTGCCCCACGCGCTGTGGCTCGCCCTCGTCCGGCGCAAGGAGGACCCCTCCGTCGAGGGCGACATCTCCCACTACCAGGCGCTGAGCACGGCCCTGGCCGCCACCGTCGGCGTCGGCAACATCGCCGGTGCCGCGCTCGCCATCGGCGTCGGCGGACCCGGCGCGCTGTTCTGGATGTGGGTCGTCGGCTTCCTCGGCATGGCCACCAAGTACAGCGAGGCCCTCCTGGGCGTGAAGTTCCGCCGCACCGACGCCAAGGGCGAACAGAGCGGCGGCCCCATGTACTACCTCAAGTACGGGATCCCGGGCGGCCTGGGCACCACCCTGGGCGTGGCCTTCGCGGTCTTCGGCGCCATCGCCGCCTTCGGCATCGGCAACGGCACCCAGGCCAACGCCGTCTCGCAGCAGATCACCAGCGTCACGCCGCTGGAGCCGTGGATGGTGGGCCTGGCCCTCGTGGTCCTCGCGGGCGCCGTCATCCTCGGCGGCATCAAGAGCATCGGCCGCGTCGCCTCGGGCCTCGTGCCGATCATGATCATCGGCTACGTGGGCGTCTGCCTGGTCATCCTGTCCGCCAACTGGGCCGCCATCCTCCCCGCGCTCCAGCTCGTGGTGACCGACGCCTTCACCGGCACCGCCGCCACGGGCGGCTTCGCCGGGGCGGGCATCATGCTCGCCATCCAGATGGGCTTCGCCCGCGGCATCTTCTCCAACGAGTCGGGCCTGGGCACCGGTGCCATCGCCGCCGCCGCGGCCAAGACCACCCAGCCGGTCCGCCAGGCCATGGTGTCGATGACCCAGACCTTCATCGACACCATCATCGTGGTCACCATGACCTGCCTGGTCATCATCACGACCGGTGTCTGGTCCGCCGGCGGCGAGGACGGCTCGCTGATGACCAGCAGCGCTGTCTCCGAGGGCCTGGGGTCGATCAGCCCCGCGCTCGCTCCGGCCGGCACCGTCATCGTGGCCGTCGCGGTGGCCGTGTTCGCCTTCACCACCCTGCTCGGGTGGGCCTACTACGGCGAGCGCTGCATGGTGTTCCTGGGCGGCCGCCGCCTGGTCCTGCCCTACCGCCTGGTGTTCATCGCCGTCATCTACGTGGGCTCGGTCGCCAGCCTGGACTCGGTCTGGCTGTTCAGCGACATCGCCAACGGCCTGATGGCCCTGCCCAACCTCATCGGCCTCCTGCTCCTGTCCCCGGTCATCGTGGCGGAGACGCGCAAGTTCTTCGCCCACCCCGACTGGAGGGACCCGGACAAGATCATGGAGGACGTGACCAAGGCCTGACCCGGCAGGGGCCGCGCCCCCGCCGCAGGGCGGTGACGAGGAGGGGGGACCGGACCGGAGCCGGTCCCCCCTCGGTGTTCCCTTCTCCGGACGCCGCCCCTACCACCAGGCGTGGAAGTGAACCGGGGGAGTGGTCTACCTGGGGCCTTCGGTTCGTTGAACCGGTGAGCTGGGCTTTCGCCTGCTCGCCGGTTCTCGCTGTTTCTCGGCTCTGCCCGTCCCCGTGTGCGCCCGATGTGCGCCCTCTCGGGGCCCTCGCTCGGACCCCGCCGACAGAAGGTTGGATTCTGGCCTGCTGGACTCGACCGGTACCCCCAGAGGCGGATTCACCTGCAATGACTAGTTTGGCGGCTTCCTGGCGTCCCTGGTCTTCGAGTAAGCGCATGTGTCACTGGTCAGCGATACGCTTCAGAACCATCACCACAACCAAGGAAGAATAATGCCCAAAAAGAAAAAGAAGAGCCCGGAAAGCAAGCAAAAAAGGCGGCAGATAAAAAACAGCGAAGGGAAGGCGGTCATTTGGCATGAGATGACAGTTGAAGAAGATTTCACCAAAGCTGCCAGTCGTATTTTTCAAATGCTCAAAAATTGTCAGGATAGATTCCCTAATAAAAAACGGGCGCTATATATCGACGTCCAGGGCCATAGGAATAGTGAAGGCGGGTTCGATCGTGATGCCTTTGAGTTGATTCAATATTTCGCCCTTGAAAAGATGGCGCAATATCTGACGGAGGTGAGGACTCCTCTGATGCATGTCATCAATAAAAAACCACAGCTACCCCTGCCGGATAAACTCACTATTACTGATGAGAATAATGAGCACTCATTTGATTTTCGGGCTCTTGAAAACCGACCGCGAGAAGACTCGCCAGATGGAAGGAAGACCTATCCAACCACGCAAGCGATTATGGATTACCTCGGAATGAAGGAGTTCCGCTGTCTGGTTTGCTGGACTAGCGATTCAGTTGAACGAGCACACGCGGTTCCGCGGGCCCTGGGCGGATCAAACGATGTGAGGAACTTTGCCCCGCTGTGTACTGATCACCATAAGTCCTCGCCAGATGTTGCAGATTCCGAAGCGTTCTGGTCCTGGATAGACCACGAGCGAAAAAAATTCTCAGATAAGCGCAAAAAGGAGATCATGGAAATTTTCGACCCGAAGGAAGCGGGTTCGGGAAGTCGAAAAACTCATGATGAATCGGACAACTTCTTTCGTTTGGTAAAGGCGGAGCTTGTGGAGCTCTATGGATGGAACGAAGAGGACTTCTCTGCCACGTCGTGGGAGCTGATGGAGCAATATCAGACAGTGCTCAAGGGGGCAACCGGAAAGCACTTTGGGATTGATAAAAAGGTTTCGACTCATGCATGGGCTTTTGATGTTGCAAGAAAAAGAATGGGGAGTGGTGAGGCAGCTTGAAGGGTGTGAATGAATGTCCTGATTGAAGGGAAATTATCCTACTCGAATAAATTAACCAATGCCTTACCTCTCTTCTCTGCTTTCTGCTTCCCTCTGAGGCCCTGCTTCCTGGTGTCCTGCGCCCGTCACCCGCTGCCCTGGCCTGGTCCTCTGGAACCCGCACGCCCCGGCCTTGCCGCCTTGTCGGTCCAGTCCACCCCTTGGTCCCTGGACTTTTGCTGCCCTTGGTTCGACCCCCTGGGACGAACGCCGTGCCCGACCTCTTGGGCACGGCGGGGCGCGCGAGGACGCGCCGCGCGGGACGCAGGCGAGCGCGGACGCGGCGCGCCTACCGCCGGACACCCGTCAGGGTGTCCAGCAACCGCGCTTGCGCACTCTTGGTTGCTCGGTACATCAAAACGCTCGCACTGATCCACCGGAGAGAATCCCGGTGGTTCATGCCCCGCGACACCCGCGTGCCTCACGCCCTGGTCCTCGCGCCCGTCCCCTGAAACACCCCGCCGGCCCCGCGCCCTGACTCCCGCGTTCGCCCCATCACACCCTGGCCCGGCCTGCCTCGTCCGCTTCGCGCTTCGACCCGTCCGGGTCGAACCAGCAAAGGAAC
>NZ_LEKI01000128.1:0-17320 GCF_001029525.1 Nocardiopsis sp. RV163
CCCTCGGTGTCCTCGGGCGCGTGCTCGGCGGAGGCGGGGGAGGGCTCCCGGTCGGGCTGTTCGGTGCCGGGGGTCTCGGCTTCCCCGGTGTCCCCGGCGTTGTCCGGGGGACCGGCGTCGTCGGAGGGGTCCTGCGGGTCCGGCGGGGTTTCGGAATCGTCGCCGTCGTCGGTCCCCCGCGGGCCCGGCGGCTCCGGGGGGTCGGGCGGAGGTTCCTCGTCGCCCAGGATCCGGTCCAGGAGCTCCTCGTCCAGCCCCGGCGCGTCGAAGGGGTTGCGCCGGCGCCGGTGCGGCAGGGCGAGCGTGGCGGCGCGGCGGATGTCGGCCCGGGTGACCGAGGTCCGGCCCGCCCAGGCCGCGTGCGCCATCGCCGTGCGCGCAGTCACGATGTCGGCGCGCAGGCCGTCCACGTCGTAGGCCGCGCACACCTCGGCGATCTTCAGCAGCGCCGCCTCGGACAGGCGCACCCGGCCCAGCGCCTCCCGGGCCGCCGCGATGCGTTCGGCCAGGGCCTTCTCCGCCTCGTGGTAGCGACCGGCGAAGGCCGCGGGGTCGGCGTCGTGGGACATGCGCCTGCGCACCACCTCGGCGCGGGTCGCGGGCTCGGACGGCGCGGCGACCTCGACGGTGAGTCCGAACCGGTCCAGGAGCTGCGGGCGCAGCTCGCCCTCCTCGGGGTTCATGGTGCCGATGAGCAGGAACCGGGCCGCGTGCTCCACGGAGAACCCGTCGCGCTCCACGGTGACCCGGCCGGTGGCGGCGGCGTCCAGGAGCAGGTCCACCAGGTGGTCGTGCAGGAGGTTGACCTCGTCGACGTAGAGGATGCCGCGGTGGGCCCGGGCCAGCAGGCCGGGTTCGTAGGCGACCCTGCCGTGGGTGAGGGCCTGCTCCAGGTGCAGGGAGCCCAGGACGCGGTCCTCGGTGGCCCCGACGGGCAGTTCGACCAGGCGCACCGGGCGGCTCTCCACGGCCGTGTCGGAGCCGAAGGGCCCGTCGGGGGAGTGCTGCCCCGGGTCGGCCGGGTCCACGGAGAACCGGTCGCCCCGGTAGACGTCGACGGGCGGCAGGAGGGAGGCCAGGGCCCGGACCGCGGTGGACTTGGCGGTGCCCTTCTCGCCGCGCACCAGGACGCCGCCGATCTCCGGCGAGACGCTGGTGAGGACGAGGGACAGGCCCAGGTCGTCGAGTTCCTCGGCGTCGCAGCCGACGATCGCGGAAAAGGGGTAGTGCGGTGACCGCAATGGCATGTAGAGGCTCCCGCTCATGTCGCCATCGGTAAGGGACGGGCGCGAGGCCGGTCTTCGGACTTGCCGGGTCCTTCCTGGACGGAAGGCTCGGTTCACCGCAGCGGGCCTGTGCCGGAGTCTCACCGGGCTTCCCAGATTCTCCCCGTCGGCCGTCCCCACCGTTTCCGATGGCTGGGCCGTTGGGGCACCTCATGCCTGCCGCCACGATAGCGTCCGAGGAATGAAGGACGACAGCCGCCCTCCCGTCACCCGCCACCGCCCGGATGCCGCTGCGCGGGGGAGTGGTGCACCCTCAACGGACGCCTGCGGCGCGGAGCCTCCCTCCGTCACCCGCCGTGCCGCTGCGCGGGAGGACGGGGCCTCCCCGCCCGCCGGGCGCCGGATCACCGTCGTCGGCATCGGCGCGGACGGCTGGTCCGGCCTGCCCGAGCGGCTGCGCGCGCTCGTCCTGGCCGCCGACACGGTGCTGGGCGGGCGCAGGCACCTGGCGATGCTCCCCGACCGGCCCCGGCAGCGCCGCCTGGCCTGGCCCTCACCCCTGCGCGAGGGACTGCCGCCTCTGCTGGCCTCGCTCGACGCCGCCTCCGCCGGCCCAGCTTCCACCGACAGCGCCTCCCCTGACGGCCCCTCCGCCGTGGCGCTGGCCTCCGGCGACCCCCTGGTGTCCGGCATCGCCACCACCCTGATCGACCTGCTGGGCGCGGACGCCGTGCGGGTGGAACCCGCCGTCTCCTCCGTCGCCCTGGCCCGCGCACGCATGGGGTGGCCCGCCGAACGCTGCGCGGTGGTGGGCCTGGTCGGCCGCGACCCCCGCCTGCTGCTGCGCCAGCTCGCCCCCGGCCACCGCGTCCTGGTGCTCTCCTCCGACGGCGCCACCCCCGCCGCGGTCGCCGCCCTGCTGGTCGGCGCGGGCTACGGCGCCAGCCGGATGACCGTTCTGGGCGACCTGGGCGCGGAATCCGAGTCGCGTCTGGAGACCACCGCCGACCACTGGCTCGCCTCACCTCCCGGCCCGGTGCCCCCGCTGCACGTGCTGGCCCTGGAACTCCTGGGCCCGCCCGGCCACGGCCTGGTCGCGGGGCTGCCCGACGACGCCTTCGAACACGACGGGCAGCTCACCAAGCGCGACCTGCGCGCCTCGGCGCTGGCCCGCCTGGCCCCCTCACCGGGCCAGCACCTGTGGGACGTGGGGGCTGGCGCGGGGTCGGTCGGCGTCGAGTGGATGCGCGCCCACCCCTCATGCACCGCCACGGCGGTGGAGGCCCACCCCGAACGGGCCGCGCGGATCGGCCGCAACGCGGGCCGCCTCGGAGTTCCCGGCCTGGACGTGGTCACCGGCCGCGCGCCGGACGCGCTGGCCGGGCTGCCCGCGCCCGACGCGGTGTTCGTCGGCGGCGGCGCGACCCGGCCGGGCGTACTCGACGCCTGCCTGGGGGCGCTGCGCCCGGGAGGCCGGATCGTGGTGCACGGGGTGACGCTGGAGACCGAGCACCTGCTCGCCGACGCCCACCGGCGCCACGGGGGCGAGCTGACCCGGATCGCCGTCGAGACCACCGCGCCCATCGGCGCCTTCACCGGTTGGACGCCCGCCCGCACGGTCACCCAGTGGTTCCTGGCGGCGGGCCGCTGACCCGCGGCCTGGCCGGGTCGTAGAGGTAGGACTCACCGCCCGCCCCGGGATCGAGCGCCCGCCCCACCAGGATCACCGCCGCCTGCCGGAACCCGGCCTCCTCCACCGCGTCGGCCACGGTGGAGACCGTGCCGCGCAGCACCGCCTCACCCGGCTGGCTGGCCCGGTACACCACGACCACCGGGCAGTCGCCGCCGTACTCGGGTTCGATCTCGGCCATCAGCTCGCGCACCCGCCGGATCGCCAGGTGCAGCACCAGCGTTGCCCGGGTCGCGGCGAACGCGGTCAGCGACTCGGTCCCGGGCATGGCGGTCGAACGGGAGCGCGTGCGGGTCAGCACCACCGACTGGGCGACCAGCGGCACGGTCAGCTCCCGCCCCGCCAGCGCCGAGGCGGCCGCGTACGCGGGCACCCCGGGCGTGACGTCCCACGGAACGCCGTGCGCGTCGAGCCTGCGGGTCTGCTCGGCCAGCGCTGAGTACAGCGACGGGTCCCCGGAGGTGAGCCGTACGACGTCGCGGCCCGCCGCGTGCGCGGAGACCAGGCGGGTGGTGATGCGGTCCAGGTCCAGGCCCTGGGTGTCCACCAGCTCCGCGCCGGGCGCGCAGTGCGTCAGGACCTGCGGGTCCAGGTAGGTGCCGGGGTAGAGGACCACGTCGGCCCCGGCGAGCATGCGCGTGGCGCGCACGGTCAGCAGGTCGGCGGCGCCGGGGCCCGCGCCCACGAAGTGCACGGTCACGGTTTCACCCACCTGGGGGTCCACACGCGGCCCGCCCCGGTGACCCGGGTTCCGGACGCGCCGACGATGAGCAGGCAGCGCATGTCCACGGCGGCCGGGTCGAGTTCGCCCAGGGTGGTCACCGTCAGGGACTCGCCTTCGCGGCCCACGTCGCGGCCGACGACGACCACGGTGTCGGGTTCGCGGTGCTCCAGCAGGATCCGGCGCGCGGTGACGATCTGCTCGGTCCGGGACCGGGAGGCGGGGTTGTAGACGGCCAGCGCCAGGTCGGCCTCGGCGACGGCGCGCAGACGCCGCTCGACCACCTCCCACGGCTTGAGGCGGTCCGACAGGCTCATCACCGCGAAGTCGCCGCCCACGGGGGCGCCCGCGCGGGCCGCGACCGCCTGGACGGCGCTGACCCCCGGCAGCACCCGGACGGGCACGTCCCGGTAGGCGGGTTCCTCGGCCGCCTCGAACACGGCGGTGGCCATGCCGAAGACCCCGGCGTCCCCGCCGGAGACCACGGCCACGCGTTCGCCGCGCCCGGCCAGATCGAGGGCGAACCGGGCGCGCTGGAGTTCGACGGTGTTGCCGGAGGCGTGCCGGGTGAGCCCGGGGCGCTGCGGTACCCGGTTGACGTAGGGGCCGTAACCCACCACGTGGTCCACCTCGGCCAGCGCCGCGCTCGCCTCGGGGGTGAGCCAGCACTCGGGGCCCGGGCCCAGGCCCACGACCAGCAGTTCGGCCGCCGGTCCGGTGGTCGCGGACTCCGGTTCCGCCGCCGGTCCGGCGGAACCGGGCCCCGCTTGGGTCGTCTGTGCCGTCTGCGTCCGCGCGGCCTCGCCGACCTTCCGGGAGCGCGTTCCGTTGCGGCTGTCCCCGGTCACCAGCACCAGGGAGAAGTAGGGCACCGACGCCGGGTCCACCTCGGCCGCCGGCAGCCGCCGCTCCCCGCCCATCGAGGCCCGCTCCACGTACACCGCGTGTTCCAGCCGCCCGGCCGCGGCCAGGGCGCGGCGCACCGCCGGGAAGGTCCGGCCCAGTTTCATGACCACGGCCGCGTCGGTGTCGGCCAGGCGGCGGGCCAGTTCCGGTTCGGGCAGGGTTCCGGGCAGCACGGTGAGCACGTCGGTCTGCCGGGCCAGCGGTGCGGCCGCGGCGGCCGTGGCGGCGGCGAACGCCGGGACGCCCGGCACGATCTCGGTGGGGTAGCGCTCGGACAGCCGGTCGTGCATGTACATGTACGACCCGTAGAACAGCGGGTCGCCCTCCGAGAGCAGGACGACGTCGCGCCCGGCGTCCAGGTGGGCGGCCAGCCGGGCGGCGGACTCCTCGTAGAAGTCGGCCAGCGCCCCCGCGTAGCCGCCCGGGTGGTCGGTCGCCCCGGTGGTCACCGGATAGGTCAACCGCTCCTCGACCGCCCCGGCCGGGATCAGGGCGTCGGCGATGCGGCGGGCGTTGGACTCCTTGCCCGCACCCGCGTGGTAGGCGACGACGTCGGCCGCGGCGATGAGCCTGGCCGCCTTGAGGGTGACCAGCTCCGGGTCGCCCGGTCCGACGCCGACGCCGTGGAAACGGCCGGTCATTCCTCCTCCTTGGCGAGTGCGTTGAGGGCCGAGCAGGTCATCGCCGAACCCCCACGGCGGCCACGCGCGGTCACGTAGGGGACGTCGACGCCGTGCCGGTCGCGCAGCTCGGTCAGCGCCTGCTTGGACTCGGCGGCGCCGATGAAGCCGACCGGGCAGCCGACGATCGCGGCGGGGCGCGGCGCGCCGTCGATCAGCATCTCCAGGAGGTGGAACAGGGCGGTGGGCGCGTTGCCGACGGCGACCACGGCGCCGTCGAGCAGCGGCTCCCACAGCGACACCGCGGCGGCCGTGCGGGTGGTGCCCCACGCCCGGGCCAGGCCGGGCACCCGTTCGTCGCCCAGGAGGCAGAGCACCTCGTTGTCGCTGGGCAGGCGGCTCGCGGTCACGCCTGAGGCCACCATGCGCGCGTCGCACAGGATCGGCGCACCGGCCCGGAGGGCGGCGCGCGCCGCGGGGACCAGGTCGGGGTGGACGACGAGGTCGTCGGCGAGGTCGACCTGGCCGGTGCCGTGGATCATCCGCACGGCGAGCCGCTCGGCGTTGGCGGGCAGGTGGTCGAGCCGGGCCTCGCGCCGGATGGTGGCGAAGGAGTCGGCGTAGATGGCGGGCCCGTCGTCGACGTACTCGTAGTGCCGGTTCGGTCTTCTGGGGGAGGTCACCGCGCCTCCCCGGGAACGATCCCGTGTCTTCCGGGAACGAGTACGGCGCGCCACGGCGTGACGACGAGTTCGCCGGATCCGGCCTCGACGGCTTCGGCGGCGAGCGCGTCGGCGGCGGTCCGGTCCAGGCCCTCCTCGGGCACGGGGACGTGGCGTCCGATCCCGGGCAGCGGGCCGTGCGGCAGCGGCGGCGCGGGTTCGGGCAGCCCCGGGTCGGGCGGAGCCGGGTCGGTCAGGGGCGAGGGGAGTTCGGCCACGTGCCAGGGGGCGTCGGGGCCGTCCCCGCGCAGCTCCAGGAACCGGTCGGCGAGGCGCACGAGCGCGGCCGGGGCCTCCTCCAGCGGTGTCAGCGGGCCCCAGTGCTCCCCGACCCTGAGCTGGGCGGTGTGGGCGTCGAGGGCGACCGCCCCCAGGTCGCAGGGGCGCTCCAGCAGGTCGCCGCTTCCGTCGTCCAGGGCGAAGAGGAAGCGGCCGGGAAGGGCGGCGCGGCGCGGTTCGGCGCACAGCAGCCCGTCCAGCTCGGCGGCCACGGACCGCAGGTCCGCCCTTCCGACCCCGAGCCCCGTGCGGGGGGAGACCATGACGTTGCGGACCAGTTCGTGGGAGGGCGAGGGCAGCAGGCCTGTGCCCTCCAGGGCCCGGAGCGCCTCGGGGGACAGCCGCTCCCCGTCTCCGGGCAGGGCGCGCAACTGCACGTTGGCCCGGCCGGTGACGTGGATCCGGCCGTCGCCGTACTCCTGGGCCACGGCGGCCAGGGCGCGCAGCGAACGGGCGGGAAGCCTGCCGCCGACGAGCCGGAGCCGCACCAGCAGCCCGTCCTCGGCGGGCCAGGGCCGCAGGGCGCCCGGGCAGCGGTCGCGCCGGGCGCGGACGGTGGGGGATGGGGATGGGGAACCCATCGGGGACATGCGCGTCCTTCTGGTCAGGGACCCGTTCGCGGGGTCCTCGGTCGACCTGGCGGCCCGTCACCGCCAGCGCCAGCAGGTCTTCGGACTCGGGGTCGACCGGTGCGGAGCGCCTTCCCGGAGCGTTGCGCTCCAGTGGCTGTCCCGGGGAACCGAGTCCCCGGGGCGTGCCCGCCCGTCACCCTCACCGCTGCGCGTCAGTCCCGGATTCGCACCGGGTTCCCTGCCCCACGAGGTGGAGTTCTACTGGCCCGACGAGGGTACCGTTCCCCTCCCCGGCCAGGTCCGGGGGCCTTCCCCCAACGGCTGCGTGCCGTTGCCCAGCGCGGCTGTCCGCGCCCGGGGGCGGCCCGGAAGGGGGTTCGCGCTCGGTTTCCGGGTGCGGCGGCGCGTGTTTTCGGTCCGTGTTCGAGCGCTACGTCGGCGGCGGGGGCGGGTGTGGAACGTTCCGAGGGCTTTGCGGGGATTTTAGGGTTTCCTGTTTCGGGCAGTGGAACGGGCGAAGGGCGGTTCGCAGCAGTACGCCGCTCCTCACGGGAACCACCCAAGGAGGAAGAGCATGAGCGCCACCGAGAAGGGCCGCAGCCAGGCCGAGATGGTCAAGGGCAAGGCCAAGGAGACCACCGGCGAGGCCACCGGAAACGACCGCATGAAGAACGAGGGGCGCGCCGAGATGGCCAAGGGGCGCCTGCGCCAGGGCAAGGAGGACATGAAGAAGGGCCGGTAGGTGCCGCCTTCGCGGACGGCCGCGGACGGGCTCCTGCGAGCGGGCGCCTCCCGGCCGGACGGGGAGGGCCGCGAGCCCCCGCCCCGCCGGGGCCGCCGATCCGGCCGCCCTCATGTCCGAGGGGAGCGGAGCACGTGCGGGGCACGTGCTCCGCTCCCCTTTCGCGTGGCCGCCCCGGGCGGGGCTTACGTCGTGGAGCGCTCCTGCTCCGGTTCCAGGCGGCGGATGCCGAAGCCCCGGGTCAGCGGCGCCAGGAAGGCGATCAGGGCGGAGAACAGGAAACCGCCCCAGTTGAACACCGCCCACGGCAGGAACTCGAAGTTGGCCACGCCCAGGGTCGTGGCGAAGAAGACCCCCGACACCGTCCAGGGCATGAGCACCTCGGTGATCGTGACCGAGTCCTCCATGCTGCGCGACAGGTTGACCGGGTGCAGGTTCCTGGCCCGGTAGGCGTCGCCGTAGACGTCCTTGACCAGGAAGTACGTCACCAGGGCGTTAGATGTGCCGTTGATGATGGTGAAGCCGGAGAGCAGGGTGGTGAGGATGAGGCTGCCGGTGGACCGCAGCCTGGCGATGAGCCCCTCCAGCAGTACCCGCAGCACGCCCGACTTCTCCAGCGCCGAGGCGAAGAAGAAGGCGCAGAAGACGAAGAACGCCGAGTTGTACATCGAGTACAGCCCGCCCCGGTTCACCAGTTCGGCCAGGACGTCGGAGACCTCGTCCCCCCGAGGCAGCATGTCGGTGGTGAAGCCGGAGACGACCGCCGCGAACAGGTCGCCCACGCTCGCCCCCTGGACCAGCAGCGCGATCAGCAGCGCCGTCATGGAGGATGCGAACAGCACGACCAGCGGCGGTTTCCTCATGATGGACCCGGCGAGCACGACCACCGCCGGGATCAGCAGCAGCGGGTTGAGGGTGAAGAGCCCGTTCAGCTCGGTGACGACCTCGTCGATACCGCCCAGGCCGGCGGGCGGGGTGGTGATGGTGGTGCCCGCGAGCAGGAAGACGACGGCGGCCAGCACCGACGAGGGCACGGCCGTGTAGAGCATGTGCCGGATGTGCTCGTACAGGTTGGCGCCCGCCGCGAGCGAGCTCATGTTGGTGGTGTCCGACAGCGGCGAGAGCTTGTCCCCGAAGTAGGCGCCGGACACGACCGCGCCCGCCGTGATCGCCAGCGACGCGTCCATCGTCTGGGCCACCCCGATCAGGGCGACTCCGATCGTGCCGCCCGAGCCCCAGGAGGTGCCGGTGAAGGTGGAGACCAGCGCGGTGGCCAGGAAGGCCAGAACGTACAGGTAGGACGGGTCGATGAGCTCCAGGCCGTAGTAGACCATGAGGGGGATCGTTCCGGCGATCATCCACGAGCCGATGAGCATGCCGATGCTGAGCAGGATCAGGACCGCGGGCAGGGCGCTCCTGAGCTTGTCGCCCATGTTCGTCAGCACGTCGTCCCAGCGCACGCCGTGCCAGAGCGCGAAGAGGGCGAACACCACCCCCGCGAAGATGAGCATGAGTTCGGCGGGGTACTTCAGGACGCCGATGCCGCCGACCAGAATCGCGACGGTGATGACCACGGGGACGCACGCCGCCGCCACGCCGGGTCGGCGGACGTGTTCGTCCGGGGGGTTAGCCATCTACTTTCCTCTCGGTGATGACCGCTTTCGGTCTTCTACAGTGCGGTGAAGGCCCTTTCGAGATCCTCGATCTGGCTGTCGGACCCCTCCAGGCCCACGGAGAGGCGGACCATTCCGGGGGAGAAACCCTTTTCCCGCAACGCCTCCTCGTTTCCTGGCCTGACGGGGGCGGTGACCAGGCTTTCGTAGCCGCCCCAGCTCGCGCCGATCCGGAACAGCGAAAGACGGTTGACGAAGGCCGCGACCTTCTCGAAGGAGGCGTCCTTCAGGTCGAAACTGAGCAGCCCGGAGAAACCGCTGAACTGGTCCCTGATCAGGGGGTCGTCGGGCCGGTGGTCGTGGTGGGGGTGGTGGACCGCCGCCACCTCGGGCCGGGTCGCCAGGTAGTCGACGACCCGCACGGCGCTGCGCTCGTGCTCGGCCATCCTGATCGGCAGCGTCCGCAGCCCGCGCAGCACCATCGACGCCTCGACGGCCGACATGACCGAGCCCAGGAGCTGGAACCCCGTGTAGAAGAGGTCGCGCACGAAGGAGGCCGGGCCGATCACCGCCCCGCCCAGGACGTCGCTGTGCCCGCCGATGTACTTGGTGCACGAGTGGACGACGATGTCCACCCCGGCCAGGATCGGCTTCTGGAAGAGCGGTGTGGACCAGGTGTTGTCCATCACGGTCCAGACCCCCCTGGCCCGGGCGGTGCGGGTGATCGCGGCCAGGTCCAGGACCTTCATCCGCATGGTCCCGGGGCTCTCGACGTAGACCAGCGCCGTGTTCTCCCGCAGGTGGGGCTCGATGTCGGAGGCGCCGTCGGGGAGCACGGTGTGGTCGATGCCGAAACCGCGCAGGTGCTCGGCCATCTCCAGGGCCGGGCCGTAGGTGCTGTTGACGAAGAGGACGTGGTCCCCAGCGCGCAGCAGGCTCATCAGAACGGCGCTGATGGCGCCCATTCCGGAACCGAAGCACTTACATGCCTCGCCGCGCTCCAGAAGGGCCAGCCTCTCCTCCAGAAAGGCGACCGTGGGATTGGCGCCGCGGCTGTAGACGTACCTCTCGTGTTCCTGTTCCTGCTCTTCGATGAACGCCTCGAACGAGGGTTTGGTGAAAATGCTGGTCTGGAACACCGGAGGCGCGACAGCGCCGTGGACGTTCTCCGCCCCCTCCCACGCGCTCATGCAGATTTCCCTGTCGGACCTGTCCACCGTTGTCCTCCGGTCGGCTCGTGGGCGCGGCCCTGCGGGTGCGGTGGGGGAGGGTTTGCGACCCGCCGCCGCGCCCGCCGCCGCCCGTGCGCGGGCGGCGCCCGCGCTCGTGTCGGTGCGGTCGGCGGCCGCCCGTGGTGGGACACACCGCTCGCACGCGTGCTCACGGCAGGGCCGCGCGGTCGAGACGACGCGGGGCCGGTGCCGGTGCGGTCATCTTGTAGTACAAGCTGCTAGGTAGTCAATGGGGTGGCGCAGACCCGTCCGCGGGCCCCGGCGTCTGTACGCTGAGGATTCGGCACATCCCTCCAGCGAAGGACGAGGCGTACACGATGGGATCAGCGTCGCCGGAAACCCAGGGCGAAGGGCTCGCGGGTCGGCCCCAGCCGCGGCACGCCCGACCGAACTCGCTGACCTCGCAGGTCGTCGCCTTCGTGGAGGAGTTGTGCGTGGGCCCCGACGCTCAGCCGGGCAGCCAACTGCCCTCGGAGAAGGAACTCGCCGAACGCTTCGGGGTGAGCCGGGTCGTGCTGCGCGAGGCGCTGAGGACCCTGGAGGCCAAGGGCCTGATCCACCGCCGCCAGGGCAAGCCCGCGGTCATCGCCTCGCCCAACGCCCTGCCGGTGGAGAACTTCGTGGCACTGTCGGTGCTGCGCGACCGGCGGGCGCTGATGGAGTTCACCGAGATCCGCAAGGCGCTGGAGGTGCACGGAGCCCGGCTGGCCGCGCAGCGCGTCGCCGGGCCGGAGGAGGAGCGGACCCGCGAGGACATCGCCCGGGCACGCCAGGCCATCGCCGACATGCGCGCCGCGCCCCTGGACGTGCCCAACCGCGTGCGCACCGACTTCGCCTTCCACCAGGCCCTGATCGCGGCCTCGGGCAACCGGAGCCTCACCCAGATCCTGGACGCGCTCGAACGGTCGCTGGCCGACAGCCGCGAGCAGAGCCACCGCCGCTTCCTGGCCACGGCGCAGGACCCGGCGGTGTCGGCGGCCGAGCACGAGGAGGTCCTGGAGGCGGTGCTGAGCGGCGACCCGGCCCGCGCGGTGGCGGCGATGGAGGAGCACCTCCAGGTCACTCTGCGCGAGATCGAGACCCGCCCCAAGGCGGAGGAGGCGCGAAAGGACCCGGCCTGACCGGCCGCCGACCACCGCCGGCCCGGTTGCGCGCGCCCTAACCCGCCGCTCCCGCCACGGGCAGGACCAGGCGCAGCGTCAGCCCGCCGCCCGGGGTGGTCCCGGGCAGCAGCGAGCCCCCCATGGCCTCCATGAGCCCGCGCGAGAGCGCCAGGCCCAGCCCGAGCCCCGTCGCCCCGTCGGTGTCCCCGAGACGCTGGAAGGGCACGAACATGCGCTCGCGCTCGTGCTCGGGCACCCCGGGGCCGTGGTCGACCACCAGCAGTTCCACCTGGTCACCCGTCCAGGAGGCGGTGACCGAGGGCGGACGGTCGTGCGGGCTGAAGCGCAGCGCGTTGCCCACCACGTTGGCCAGCACCCGCTCCAGCAGGCCGGGGTCGGCCGCGACCTCCGGCAGCTCCTCGGGCACCCCCACCCGCACGGCGCGCCCTTGGCCGCCCAGGTCGTCCAGGACCGCGAACACCGACTCGCGCAGCGACAGGCCCGTGACCGTCACGCCCAGCACGCCCGCCTGGAGGCGGCTCATGTCCAGCAGGTCGGTCACCAACCGGGTCAGGCGGTCCAGGGACTCGTCCGCCGTGGCCAGCAGTTCGGCCTGGACCTCCTCGCTGAAGCGCACCTCCCGGCTGCGCAGACTGGTCACCGACGCCTTGGCCGAGGCCAGGGGGGCCCGCAGGTCGTGGCTGACCGCGGCCAGCAGCGCGGTGCGCATCCGGTCCGCCTCCGCCAGCGTCCCGGCCGTGGCCGCCTCCTGGGCCAGCCGCTCCTGGCGCAGCGCGACGGCGGCCTGCGCGGCGAAGGCCTCGATGATGCGCCGCTCGCCCGCGCGCGGCCGGTGCCCGTGCAGCACCAGGGTCAGCCCCTCGTCCACCGGCACGTCCGCGTCGGCCCCGCCCGGCGCCCCGAGGGGGCGCTCCCCGACGGAGGCGACCGCCTCCCACGCGGACGGGTCGTTGCGGTGGTCGGGCCGGGAGGAGGCCTGCGGCCTGCGCTCCAGCAGGGCCACCGACTCCAGGGAGAAGGTCTCGCGCAGCCTCTCCAGCAGCGCCTCCAGCGGGCGCGAACCCCGCAGCACGCTTCCGGCCACCGCGGCCAGGGTCTGGGCCTCGGCGCTGGCCCGCGCCGCCTCGCGGGTGCGCCGCGCGGCCTGGTCGACCACCACGCTCACCGCCACGGCCACGAACACGAACACGACGAGGGTGAGCAGGTTGCCCGGCTGGTTGACCACCAGCGTCTCGTACGGCTCGGTGAAGAAGAGGTTGAGCACCACGAACCCGCTGAACGCCGCGGCCAGCGCGGGCCACAACCCGCCGACCAGCGCCGTCGCCGTCACCGTGGCGAACACCAGCAGGATTCCGCCGCTGAGGTACTCCTCGCTGTGGGGGACGCCGGTGCCGAACACCAGCAGCGCTAGCGCGGTGAGCGCCAACGCGTACCCCGCCAGCCTGCGGCGGCGCGAGACCGCGCCCGAGCGCCTCCGCCCGCAGCCGCGGTCGGCCTCCTCCAGGGTGACCAGGTGGACGTCGATGGACTCCGACAGCGCCGCGGTGGCCGCGCCCACCCCCGGCCGCAGCAGCCGGGCGAGCCTGCCCCGCCCGCTCGCCCCCAGGACCAGCTGGGTGGCGTCCGCCCCCTGGGCGAACGCGGTCAGCGCGGCGGGCACGTCCTCGCCCAGGACCTGGTGGTAGGTGCCGCCCAGGTCCTCCACCAGCACCCGCTGCCGGGCGAGCATGGCGGGGTCGGCGCCCACCGGTCCGTCGCCCAGCGCCACGTGCACGGCCAGCAGTTCGACCCCCTCGCCGCGCCCCGCGATCCGGGCGGCCCGGCGGATGAGCGCCTCCCCGCCGGGGCCTCCGCTCAGGCCCACGACCACGCGTTCGCGGGTCTGCCACGCCGGGGCCGCGCGGTGTCCGCCCCGGTGGCGCCTGAGTTCGTCGTCCACGCGTCCGGCCAGCCACAGCAGCGCCAGCTCGCGCAGGGCGGTCAGGGTGTCGGCCCGGAACCGGTGGCCGAGCGCGGCGTCGATCCGGTCGGGACCGTAGACGTTGCCGTGCGCGAGCCGCCGCCGCAGGGCCTCGGGCGTCATGTCCACGAGTTCGATCTGGTCGGCCCCGCGCACCCACGAGTCGGGCACGGTCTCGCTCTGGCGGGTGCCGGTGACGCGCTCGACGACGTCGTTGAGCGACTCCAGGTGCTGGACGTCGAGTGTGGACAGCACCGTGATCCCCGCTTCCAGCAGGGCCTCGATGTCCTGCCAGCGCCGGGCGTTGCGCGCGCCGGGGGCGTTGGCGTGCGCTAGGTCGTCCACGAGGACGACCTGCGGGCGGCGGGTCAGCACGGCGTCCAGGTCCATCTCCTCCAGGCGGGTTCCCCGGTGGGTCAGGACGGCGCGCGGGACCGTCTCCAGGTCGTCCGCCATCGCCTCCGTCATCGTCCGGCCGTGGCTCTCCACGAACCCGATGACCACGTCGGCGCCGCGGTCGCGGCGCCGCTGCGCCTCGTCCAGCATCCGGTAGGTCTTGCCGACACCGGGCGCGGCGCCCAGGTAGACGCGCAAGTGGCCGCGTGTCATGGTGTGCCCCCTTCCGGCCTCCCCATCCTGACCGGTCACGGAGGTTTTTTCGGACATTTCACTGCTAACAGGGCGCTAAATCCGCCCCCCGGGCCGCCGAGGGAGCGTTAGCGTGCTCCTCGTGCCGGTCGCCGCCGCGCGGAGCCGTCGGGCGCCGGTGCCGTCGCGACCTGCGGACACGGCGCCCGCACCGCCGCCGTCCGCGGACGCGGCGCGCCTAGCATCGTGAGCGCGGGGCCCCGCCCGGGGCGTCCGAACGGGGGAGATACGGACCAGTATGGACACGGACACCGGCACCGGCGCGGACAGAGCGCCCTCGGTCCTGGTCGTCGACGACGACCCCCTCATCCGCAGGACGCTGGAGGTGAACCTGCGGGCCCGCGGCTACACGGCCTACCTGGCCGACACCGGTGAGCACGCGCTGCGGCTGGTGGCCCGCCACCGCCCCGACCTGCTCCTGCTCGACCTGGGCCTGTCCGGGATGGACGGACTGGAGGTCCTGCGGGGGCTGCGCGGGTGGACGGACGCGCCGGTGGTCGTGCTCTCGGGGCGCGACACCGAGCCCATGAAGGTCCAGGCGCTGGACCTGGGCGCCGACGACTACGTCATCAAGCCCTTCGGGATGGACGAGCTGTTCGCCCGGGTGCGCGCGGCCATGCGCCGTTCCGCGGTGCCCGAGTACGCGGCGCCGGTGGTCACCGCCGACTTCACGGTGGACCTGGCCGCCAAGCAGGTCCTGCGCGGCGGCGAGCCGGTGCGGCTGACGCCGCGCCAGTGGCACATCGTGGAGGTGCTGGCGCGCAACCCCGACCGCCTGGTCACCCACAAGCACCTGCTCAACGAGGTGTGGGGGCCCTCGTACGGGCGCGAGACCAACTACCTGCGGGTGTTCATGACCAAGATCCGCCAGCGCCTGGAGCCGGACCCGCCCCGGCCGCGCTACTTCCTCACCGAACCCGGACTGGGCTACCGGTTCCGGCCCGCCGGTGGCGGCGCAGCAGGAGGAGCCGCAGGACCGGAAGTCCGGGGGAACGGCCGGTGAGAACTGGAACCGGGCAGCGCCCCCCGGGCCCGCGGGCCCGGGGGGTACTGCGGAACCCGTTCCGCGCCGGTGCCCGCGCGGACCGGAGGCTGCGCGACCTGTCAGGATGGATCAAGCCGCCGCAGCTCACGGCGGCGGCCTTCGCCGCCCTGATCCTGGTCGGCGCGGCACTGCTGTCGCTGCCGGCCGCCACCGGGGCCGGGGAGCGCGCGCCCTTCGACACGGCCCTGTTCACCGCCACCTCGGCGGCCAGCGTGACCGGCCTGGTGGTGGTGGACACCGCCTCCTACTGGTCGGGGCTGGGCGAGGCGGTGATCCTGGCGCTGATCCAGGTCGGCGGGTTCGGCATCATGGCGCTGGCCACCGTCCTGACCCTGGTGGTCGGGCGGCAGCTCGGGCTGCGGATGGCGGTGCGCACCGGCTCGGAGGCCAAGGTGGTCACGCTGGGCGAGGTGCGCCAGTTGGTCACCGGGGTCCTGGCGGTGACGGTGGTGTTCGAGACGGCCCTGGCCGTGGCGCTGACACTGCGCTGGTGGCTGGGGTACGGGCTGACCCTGCCCGAGGCCCTCCACACGGGCGTCTTCCACGCCGTCTCGGCCTTCAACAACGCCGGGTTCTCGCTCTACGCCGACAGCCTCACGGGGTTCGCCGAGGACCCGTGGATCACGGTCCCGGTGGCACTGGGGGTCGTGGCCGGAGGGCTCGGGTTCCCGGTGTGGGTGGAGCTGTGGCGCTTCACCCGGCGCCGCGCCGAGCACCGCCACTGGACGCTGCACGTCAAGATCACCCTGGCGATGACGGGGCTGCTGCTCGTGGTGGGGTTCGCGGCCTTCCTGGCCCTGGAGTGGACCAATCCGGCGACCATGGGCGGGCTCGACCTGCGCGGGAAGCTGCTCACCGCCTTCTTCCAGTCGGTGATGCCGCGCACGGCTGGCTTCAACAGCCTCGACTTCGGACAGATGAACACCCAGACGCTGCTGGTCACCGACATCCTGATGTTCGTCGGGGGCGGCAGCGCGGGCACGGCCGGGGGCATCAAGGTGACGACCTCCGCCGTGCTGACCTTCGTGATCTACGCCAACGTGCGCGGTGAGCCCACGGTCCACGTGTCGGGCCGCCGTCTGGCCGAGGGCACCACCTCGCAGGCGACCACGGTGGTGCTGCTGGCACTGGGCCTGGTGCTGGCGGGGACGCTGACGCTGATGACGGTCACCCCGTTCACCCTGGACCAGATCCTGTTCGAGACCACGTCGGCCTTCGCCACGGTCGGGCTGTCCACCGGCATCACGGCCCACCTGCCTTCGCTCGGGCACGCGGTGCTGATGTTCTTGATGTTCGTGGGCAGGATCGGGCCGATCACGCTGGCCTCGGCCCTGGCGCTGCGTCGCCGCCCCCGCCTGTACGAGCTGCCCGAGGAGCGGCCGATCGTCGGTTGAGCGGTGAACGGTCAGCGGTGTACTGGCCGCTGGAGTCCGCGTCCCCGCTCCCGTCAGGTCTCACGCCGGTGGCGGACGCCGCTGCCGAAGGGGCGTTTCACCCCTGCCGGGCGAGGGCGGCGGTGATCTGGGCGACGGTGGTCTTGGCCGTGCGCCCGGCGCCGATGAGGGTGGCCGACGCGGCGCCTGTCCAGTCCCCGTAGCCCAGCAGTGACAGCCGGGGTTCGGCCACGGAGCGGGTTCCCTCCAGCGCGATCCGGCCCCGGCCGTCCGCCAGCCCGAGCGGGGCCAGGTGGTCCAGCACCGGCCGGAACCCCGTGCACCACAGGACGGCGTCGCAGTCCAGGGCCGTGCCGTCGTTCCAGGCCACACCGGTGCGGGTGAGGCGGTCGAACATCGGCTCGGCCTTGAGCGCGCCGCGCTCGCGCGCCTCGCGGACCCTGGGCACCGCCACGATGTCCCCGAGGCCGCCGATGTCCTCGTGGGCCAGCTCGCCCCGCTGCGCGCGGGTGGCGATGTCGAACAGGGCGCGCCCGTCCAGGTCGTCGGGCATGAACCGGGGCGGGCGAGCGGTGGCCCAGGTGGTCTCGGCCACCTCGGACAGTTCGGCGAGGATCTGGGCCGCGGAGTTGCCGCCGCCCACGACCACGACCCGCTGCCCGGCGAACTCCTCCGGCCCCCGGTAGTCGGCCGTGTGCGACTGCCTGCCCGCGAACAGCCCCCGGCCCGGAACGCCGGGGACGTGCGGCGCCCGCCAGGTGCCGGTGGCGCTGATGACGTGGCGGGCGCGGTAGCGCACCGGCGGGGGAGGTCCGGCGGGGGAACC
>NZ_LEKI01000129.1:0-17071 GCF_001029525.1 Nocardiopsis sp. RV163
CCTCCCCGGAGCCCGCCCCCTCTGCCGTGGTCGCCTTCGAGCGGGACTCGGACGAGGCGGAGCTGGGCAGCTCCTTCCCGGCCAACCCCCTCACCGCGGCCAACACCGGCGACGTCAGCGTCTGCCTGCTCGGGATGGACGTCAACACGGGAGGGTTCGACGTCGAGGGGTTCGAGCCCCAGGAGGTCGCCCCGGGCGAGGCCGCGTCCGCCGGAGAGGTCGCCGGTTCGACCCGCGTACCCGCCGAGGTCGTGGCCACCCTCACCTACGCGCTCGCCCGGGAGGGCGTCGCGTGCGCGGGGATGGACGCCTCGGAGACGCACAGCGTCGCCACCGGCGCGTGGACGGTCTCGATCGCCGAGCCCGAGCCCACCACTCCGCCGGAGCCCAGCACGCCCCCGGAGACCGAGGAGCCCGAAGAGGAGCCGAGCGAGGATCCGGAGGAGACCACGAGCCCCTCCGACAGGCCCGACCCCCCCTCGTCCGGCGGTGAACGCGAGGGCAACTCCGGCGGCTCGGACGGCGGCCGGTCCGGCGGCTCCGGCGGCCCGCCCCGCTCCCCCGGCCGTGTGAACGACGTGCCCACCAGCGACGTGCCCACCACCCGCGACAGCTTCCCGGACCTGCCCGGCGACGAGGCATCCCTGCCCGGGGTCGTGCCCGGAGCGGAGAACCTCGCCGAACTGCCGACGGTGACCCCCGGTGCGCAGGACGACGGGCTCGACGAGACCGAGGTGGCCGCCGATCACAGCGATCTGGGGCCGAACATGGCCCCGGCGGTGCTGCTCGCCGCGTTCCTCCTCGCGCTGCTGCTCGCGGCCCCGCTCGCACCGGTGCGGCGCGTCCGCGTCGGCGGCGGCTACCAGGGCAGGCGCCGCAGGAAGTAGGACGCCCCGGCGCTGTTCCCAGGTGGCGCGGCCGCTGGGGCACAGGGCCGCCGTGACGCGCGGAACGGGGCGGCTACCAGGACAAACACTCCACTGGCCGTGGCTGACAGAAGTCTTGCGCTCGCACCGTCGTAGGCTTTCGGTCCATGGACACCCCGCTAGTCACCGATGATCTGGACCGGACCCTGGCCGAACAGGTGCTGACGCTCGCCGAGGCGGCGCGCGCGGCCGACGGCGTCGCGCCGCTGTCGGAGCACACCCTGCTCCGCGTCAGACACGGCGCCCCCTCGGGGAGCAGCCGCTTCCACCTGGCACTGGAGGACGGGCGCGCGGTCGGCTTCGCGTTCGTGGAGCGCGTCGCGGGCGAGCCCGACTCCGGAGAGGTCGTCGTCCACCCCGACCACCGCGGCCGCGGGCACGGAACCGCCCTGCTGCACTCGGTGGACCGGGACGCGGGACCGGACGGGGTCCGCGTGTGGGCGCACGGGCGCACCCCGCAGGCGGTGTCGGTGGCCCGGGAGGACGGCTGGACGGCCGTCCGTGAACTCCACAAGATGCGGATGCCGCTGCGCGACATCGCCGGGGACGAGCCGGGCGGCCCCTGGGAGGCCCCCGAGCTGCCCGAACCCGGGCTGCGGCCCGAGGTGGCCGAACGGGTCCGGCTTCGCCCCTTCGTCGTGGGCCAGGACGAGCAGGCGTGGCTGGCCGCCAACGCGCGGGCGTTCGCCGACCACCCCGAGCAGGGCCAGCTCACCCTGGACGACCTGCTCCAGCGCGAGGTGGAGGACTGGTTCGACCCGGACGGCTTCTTCCTGGCCACCGCCAAGGACGGCGGGGTGGCCGCGTTCCACTGGACCAAGACCCACGCCGACGGCGCCGGTCTCACCGACGGCGAGCCGGTGGGCGAGGTCTACGTGGTGGGCGTGGACCCCGAGTGGCAGGGCAGCGGCCTCGGCCGGGCCCTGACCCTGGCGGGACTGCGGCATCTGCGCGACGCCGGTCTGCCGTGGGTCCACCTGTACGTGGACGGCGACAACGAGGCGGCGGTGCGGCTGTACGAGTCGCTCGGATTCGCCATGTGGGACACCGACGTGATGTACGCGCCGCCGAGGGACGACGCCCCCCGCCCGAACGTGTGACCCGTCACATTCACCGGGCAATCCCCGGACCGCCACGGGAGTGCGACACCGCGTTCATCTTCCGTTCATCTTGTTTGGGACAACTCGTCACCTGTGGCACCTACCTTCACATTCGGCGCAGCACGGCCACCCTCCACCACGGACCGTGGCACGGTGACCGGCGATCGCCCCAGCACGGGGCGCGGAGCGGCCCTCGGCGGGGGGACACCCCCGGCCGGCGGGAGAACCACGCGTCGCAGGGAACAGACCAGGCACGCAGAAGGTGCACGGAACGCACCGCACCATCCGGGCGAACCGCCCTGAAACCTTCCGAACCGGAGCCAATCCATGACGACCACGGACGCCCCCGAGGCGGCACCGCCGCCCACGGGCAAGCGCCGGATCGGCGACGTCGCCTTCGCCGGGCTCGCCCGAGGCTCGGGCATCCTGATCCTGCTGATCCTCGCCGGTGTCGCCGCCTTCCTGCTGGTGCAGGCATGGCCGTCCCTTACCGCGAACACGGCGAACTTCCTCACCAGCACGGAGTGGGACCCCAACGTCCGCGAGGAACCCGCCTTCGGTGTCGCCGCCCTGGCGTTCGGCACCGTCCTGGCCGCGGCCATCGCGCTGCTGCTGGCCACGCCGGTGGCGATCGGGATCGCGCTGTTCATCGTCTTCTACGCGCCGCGCAAGCTCGCCTCGGTACTCGGCTACCTGGTGGACCTGCTGGCCGCCATCCCCAGCGTCGTCTACGGCCTGTGGGGCATCGGCTTCCTCGCCCCGGAGCTGGTCCCCGTGTACCAGGCGCTGACGCGCTACCTGGGCTGGATCCCGCTGTTCCAGGGCCCCGCCTCCACCTCGGCCCGCACCATCCTCACCGCGGGCGTGGTGCTGGCCGTCATGATCCTGCCGATCATCACCGCGATGGCGCGCGACGTGTTCCGCCAGACCCCGCAGGGCCACCGTGAGGCCGCCCTGGCCATGGGCGCCACCCGCTGGGAGATGATCCGCCTGGCCGTGCTGCCCTTCGGCAGGTCCGGCGTGGTGGGCGGCGCCATGCTCGGCCTGGGCCGCGCCCTGGGCGAGACGATGGCCGTCGCGATGATCCTGTCCCCCTCCCTCATCGTCTCCTGGAACCTGTTGCAGAGCGGCAACCAGACCATCGCCGCGCACATCGCCCTCCAGTACCCCGAGGCCACCGGGTACGGCGTCTCCGCGCTGATCGCCGCCGGGCTGGTCCTGTTCGCGATCACCCTCGTCGTCAACATGGGCGCGCGCTACGTCGTGACCCGGGGGAGCAAGGAGTCTTGATGGACACGACGACCACCCAGCCTCCCGGCCCCGAGACGGGCCCGGCCTCGACCGACCTTCGCCGCGGCTCCCTGCCGCAGCACTTCCCCGCCGCCCTGCTGGCGTCCTCCGCCGCGGTGGTGGCCGGAATCCTGCTGGCCTTCTCGTCATTCGGGTTCCTGCTGTGGGGCCTGCTCACCGCCGCCGCGTACGTGGTGATCACCGTGACGGCCTCCGCCCGTTTGGAGGGCGGCCGCAAGGCCAAGGACCGCCTGGTCACCTCGCTGGTCTACCTGTGCTTCCTGCTGGCGATGCTGCCGCTGGTGTCGGTGCTGTGGACGGTGCTGCGCAACGGCTTCGTCCGGTTCGACGCCTACTTCCTCACGGTGTCCATGAACGGCGTCCTGCCGAGCATGGACGCGGGCGGCGTCTACCACGCGATCGTGGGCACCCTGGCGATCACCGGCATGGCCACGCTCATCTCGGTACCCATCGGCGTGATGACCGCCGTGTACCTCGTGGAGTACGCCGAGGGCCGCATGAAGCGGACCATCGTGTTCTTCGTCGACGTCATGACGGGCATCCCGTCGATCGTCGCCGGGCTGTTCGTGGTGGCGCTGTGGATGATCCTGTTCGGCCCGGGCCGGACCAACGGCGCGGCGGGCGCGATCGCGCTGGCGGTGCTGATGATCCCGGTCGTGGTGCGCTCCAGCGAGGAAATGCTGCGGCTGGTGCCTCAGGACCTGCGCGAGGCCTCCTACGCCCTGGGGGTGCCCAAGTGGCGCACGATCACCAAGGTGGTGCTGCCCACCTCCGCGGCCGGTCTGACGACAGGAATCATGCTCGCCATCGCCCGCGTTATCGGGGAGACGGCACCCCTGATCCTCACTACGGGGTCGTCCGCGGTCTCGATCAACTGGAACCTGTTCGACGGACAGATGATGAACCTCCCGGTGTTCATCTACTCGCAGGTCCGCATGGGCGGTGCCGTCAACTACGAGAGGGCCTGGTCGGCGGCGCTGACCCTGATCCTGGTGGTGATGCTGCTGTTCTTCCTGGCCCGCATGATCGGCCGTCTGTTCGCGCCGAAGGCCCGTTGACCCCTACACCCACCGCCCACGCCCCGCGCGCGGAGCAGACTCACGAGGAACTTCCAGTGGCGAAACGTATCGACGTCTCCGGTCTCCACGTCTACTACGGCGACTTCAAGGCCGTTGAGGACGTGTCGATGACCATCGAACCGCGGTCGGTGACGGCGTTCATCGGGTCGTCCGGCTGCGGCAAGTCCACCTTCCTGCGGACCCTCAACCGTATGCACGAGGTGACCCCGGGAGCCCGCGTCCAGGGCAAGGTGCTCCTGGACGACCTGGACATCTACGGACCCGACGTGGACCCGGTCATGGTGCGCAGCGAGGTCGGGATGGTCTTCCAGAAGGCCAACCCGTTCCCGACGATGTCGATCTACGACAACGTCGTCGCCGGCGCCCGCCTCAACAACCGGCGGATGAGCAAGTCCGAGGCGGACGAGCTGGTGGAGGGTTCGCTGCGCGGCGCGAACCTGTGGGAGGAGGTCAAGGACCGGCTGAACAAGCCCGGTTCGGGCCTCTCCGGCGGCCAGCAGCAGCGGCTGTGCATCGCCCGCGCCACCGCGGTCAAGCCGTCGGTGCTGCTGATGGACGAGCCGTGCTCGGCGCTGGACCCGATCTCGACCCTGGCGATCGAGGACCTCATCCACCAGCTCAAGGAGAACTACACGATCGTCATCGTGACGCACAACATGCAGCAGGCCGCGCGTGTGTCCGACCGGACGGCGTTCTTCAACCTGTCGGCTCCGGGCAAGCCGGGCAAGCTCATCGAGATGGGCGAGACGAACCAGATGTTCACCCGGCCGGAGAAGAAGGAAACGGAGAACTATATCACCGGTCGGTTCGGCTGATCCGCTCCCCGCACCCTTCCCGACCAGGGGCGACCGGCGATCGGGTGGTCGGTTCGGCTGATCCGCTCCCCACACCCTTCCCGACCAGGGGCGACCGGCGATCGGGTGGCCGCTTCGGCCAAACCGGTCCCCACACCCTTCTCCACCAGGGGCGACCGGCGATCGGGTGGTCGGTTCGGCTGATCCGCTCCCCACACCCTTCTCCACCAGGGGCGACCGGCGATGGGGTGGCCGCTTCGGCAGATCCGCACGGACGAGAGAACACGAGGACAGGCGTGACCACACCGCTGGTGATCGACACCGACACCGCGCAGGACGACTGCGTGGCCCTCCTCATCGGGCTGCTGGACCCTGAGGCGGACCTGCGCGCCATCACCATGGTCGCGGGGAACGTCGGCTTCGACCAGCAGGTGCGCAACGCCTTCCTCACCCTCAGCGTGGCCGGTCGCCTGGGCGAGGTGCCCGTGTACCTGGGCTGCCGCCGTCCGCTCGTGCGCCCGTGGGTGAGCGCGGAGAACGTGCACGGCGACGGGTCGGGGGGCCTGTCCATGGACGTCTCCGGGCTGGAGACCGAGCGCGAGCACGCGGCGGACGCCCTCGTCCGGCTGGCCGCGGAGAACCCCGGCGAACTGTCGATCGTGGCGATCGGACCGCTGACCAACATCGCGATGGCCGCCGCCAAGGACCCAGACTTCGCCCGCAACGTCGGCGCCCTCTACGTCATGGGCGGGTCCAACAACGGCCGCGGGAACATCACCGCCGCCGCGGAGTTCAACTTCTACGTGGACCCGGAGTCGGCCAAGGCCGTGTTCGCGGCGGGCTTCGAGATCACCGTGGTCCCCTGGGACCCGCTGACGCTGCGCCAGGCGGTGTTCGGCCAGGAGCGGCTGGACGCCCTCGCCGCCCTCGGCACCCCGCTGTCGGACTTCTTCGGGCGCGTGTGCGCGGCGACGCTGGAGTTCGACCGCAGCGTGGGCATCGACGGCACCACCCACCCCGACTCCCTGACCACGGCGGTACTGCTCCACCCGGAGCTGGTGCGCCGCTCCGCCCGCTACCACGTGGACGTGGAGACCGCCGGGGAGCTGACCCGAGGCTACTCGGCCATGTCCTGGGGCGTGCACGGGCTGGAGGCGAACGCGACGGTGATCGAGGAGGTCGACGCCGTCGGGTTCTTCGACCACCTCGCCGGGCTGCTGTCCCGGCGCACCGTCCCGAACCGGGCCGTCACCGGCCTGTGAACCCGCCTCCCGGCCCCGGTTGGGGCGAGGGGTGCGCGCGGCGGCCGGGCGGGGCGACGGGACGCTCGAGCGGCCCCGGCGGCCCCGGCGTGCGAGGGGGCGCGCCGCGCCCGGCGCCGGTCGCCAGGGGAGGGCCGGGGAAGCCTCAGCCGTTCTTGACGACGATGGTCTCCACCGTGTTCGCGACGTGCTCGAAAGCGTCCGCGGCGGTCTCCAGCTCCTCGATGACGTCCTTGAGCTTGAGCACCGTCAGGGCGTCGTACTCCCCGCTGAACAGGCGGGCCAGGAGCTTGCGGTAGATGCGGTCGGCCTGGTTCTCCAGTTGGTTGATCTCGATCCAGTACCGGGTCAGGTCCTCCAGCGTGCGCAGGCGGGGCATCGCCTCGGCGGTCAGCTCGGCCGCGCGCTCCAGCACCTCGATCTGGTCGATGATGCCCTTGGGGAGGCGCTCCAGGCCGTACAGGCCGATGAGGTCGACGGCGGCCTCCATGGAATCCATCACATCGTCCAGGTTGGAGGCCAGACGGTAGATGTCCTCCCGGTGGATGGGTGTCCCCGAGCTCTTGTTCAGGCGTCGCATGATCGCGTGGGTGGCGTCGTCACCCGCGTGCTCGCAGGCGCGCATCTTCTCGGTGATGGCCTCGCGGTCGGCTCCGTCACTCATCAGCTCCACCAGCAGGCGAGCCGCGATGACCAGGTTGTTCGCCGAGTCGGTGAACATCTCGTAGTAACTGTCATCACGCGGGCGCAAGCGCAGGCGCACGTCGTTCTCCCGATGGTGCGGTGGTGTTCCTTGGTGGATGTTAAGCGCGTCGGCCAGTTGGTCCGGCGCGGCCGGGCTGGGCGGCGCCGGTCCGGCGCCGAGGGGTTGGGCTGGCACGGACTTAGTCACCGCTTATTCATCAGACGGTGCCTCAGCGTGGAACACCCTGGGGACGCGGGGTCCATCGCAATCCTCCCAATCTCGACAACACCGGGACGGTTCGGGACGCTACCGTGTCCCGCTCCTGCTGGCCAGCGTCGCGCTGAGACAGGAATCACCCAATCGAGCGGAGACCGGTGGACAGCTCCACCGGAGTTCTTCGATGTCCACCTTCGGTCTATTTGGCCGCAATAACAAGTACCCCCTCCGTTCATCGGGCCGATCACCCGGCCGCACCGCGGACCGGGGCCCGTAGGCTCACCTCCATGCCTTCCGCCCTGAGCGCGAGCGCCGTGCGGCGCCTCCGCGAGTCCCTGGACCAGCAGCTCTCCGAGCTGGGAGAGGCCCCCTTCGAGGGGGACGACGAGGCCGCCGTCGCCGCCTGCGCCGAGGCCGTGCTGTGCGCCGGGGAGCCCGTGCGCGCGGCCCTCAAGGCCGCGGTGCGGGGCACCCTGGCGGTGCTCGCGGACCGTGCTCCCGGTCACAGCCTGGAGGTGCGCGTGCCGCCGTACGGCGCCGTGCAGGCCGTCGAGGGGCCCCGCCACACCCGCGGCACCCCGCCCGGCGTCGTCGAGACCGACCCCCTCACCTGGCTGCGCGTGGCCACAGGCCGCACCCCCTGGGAGCGGGCGGTGTCGGAGCACCTGGTGCGGGCCAGCGGCGTGCGCTCCGACCTGTCCGGACACCTGCCCCTGTGGCCGGTACCTCCCCCGGGTGGTGCCCGGCCGACGGCCAGGCACTAAGCTGTGGGTGTGTCGTACTCCGACGGCCGGCTCACCATGGATCTCGATCCGCTCGAACGCGGCCCGCAGGACGCCTGCGGTGTCTTCGGGGTCTGGGCGCCCGGCGAAGAAGTCAGCAAGCTCACCTACTTCGGCCTCTACGCTCTGCAACACCGCGGTCAGGAGTCCGCGGGCATAGCGTTGAGCGACGGGGAACGGATCGTCGTCTACAAGGACATGGGGCTCGTCTCCCAGGTCTTCAACGAGGCGACCCTGGACTCCCTGCGCGGCCACCTCGCGATCGGCCACTGCCGTTACTCCACCACCGGGTCGCCGGTGTGGGAGAACGCGCAGCCGACCTTCTACACGGCGCGCGAGGGGGGTCTGGCGCTCGGCCACAACGGCAACCTGATCAACACCCCGGAACTGGCTGCGATGCTGCCCGACACGCGCCGGGGGGCCACCACCGACACCGAGGTACTCACCAACCTGCTGGCCGAGCGGGCCAGGAGCGGCAGCTCCGTGGAGGACGCCGCCCTCGAACTGCTCCCGCAGGTCAGGGGTGCCTTCTCCCTGGTGTTCATGGACGAGGACACCCTGTACGCGGCGCGCGACCCCCAGGGCATCCGCCCGTTCGTGCTGGGCCGCCTCGGAGAGACCTCTGACGCGGGCGGTTGGGTGGTCGCCAGCGAGACCGCCGCCCTGGACATCGTGGGCGCCAAGGTCGTGCGCGAGATCGAACCGGGCGAGCTCCTCACCATCGACGAGCGCGGGGTCCGCTCGCGGCGCTTCGCGCCCGCCCGCCGCAAGGGCTGCCTGTTCGAGTACGTCTACCTGGCCCGCCCCGACACCACCATCGCGGGCCGCAACGTCAACTCCACCCGCGTGGAGGTGGGCCGCCGTCTGGCCAAGGAGCACCCGGTGGAGGCCGACCTGGTCATCCCGGTGCCCGAGTCCGGAACACCCGCCGCGGTCGGCTACGCCGAGGCCAGCGGCATCCCCTTCGCCCAGGGACTGGTGAAGAACTCCTACGTGGGGCGCACCTTCATCCAGCCCAGCCAGACGCTGCGCCAGTTGGGCATCCGGCTCAAGCTCAACCCGCTGCGCGACGTCATCGAGGGCCGCCGCCTGGTGGTCGTGGACGACTCCATCGTGCGCGGCAACACCCAGAGGGCGCTGGTCCGGATGCTGCGCGACGCGGGCGCCGCCGAGGTGCACGTGCGCATCTCCAGCCCGCCCGTGCTGTGGCCCTGCTACTACGGCATCGACTTCGCCACGCGCGCCGAGCTCATCGCGGCCAACATGTCCGTGGACGAGATCGCCGCCTCGGTCAACGCCGACTCCCTGGCCTACGTGGACCTCGACGAGCTCATCGCCGCGTCGGAGGTGCCCAAGGACGACCTGTGCCGGGCCTGCTTCGACGGCGTGTACCCGATCGAGGTGCGCGACGACGCCCGGGGCAAGTACCTGTTGGAGAAGTCCTGCGGCACACCCGAGGGATCGACGCTGGCCACCAGCGACAAGTAGTCCGCCGCCGGGTCCGCACGGGCCCGCGCGGCGGCTCCGCCGTGCCCTGGGAGGGGAGGCGGGGACCGCACCGCAAGCGACACAGCACGAGGAGAACTGGCGTGGCAGCCGAAAGCACGGGGACGCCGGGCGCGTACGCGGCCGCCGGGGTGGACATCGCAGCCGGCGAGCGCGCCGTCGACCTGATGAAGCGCCACGTGGCGCGCACCCGCAGGCCCGAGCAGGTGACCGACGCCAGCGGCTTCGCGGGCCTGTTCCGGCTCGACACGAACAAGTACAAGGACCCGGTCCTGGCGACCTCCACCGACGGCGTGGGCACCAAGGTGATGCTCGCCCAGCAGATGGACCGGCACGACACGATCGGCATCGACCTGGTGGCGATGGTCGTCGACGACCTCGTGGTCAGCGGCGCCGAGCCCCTGTTCATGACCGACTACGTCGCCTGCGGCGCGGTGGTGCCCGAGCGCATCGCCGAGATCGTCGGCGGCATCGCCGAGGGCTGCCACCAGGCGGGCTGCGCGCTGGTCGGCGGGGAGACCGCCGAGCACCCGGGCGCCATGGAGCCGGACGAGTACGACCTGGCCGGTGCGGGCACCGGCGTGGTGGAGGGCGACGCGATCCTGGGCCAGGACCGCGTCCGCGAGGGCGACGCCGTCATCGCGATGGGCTCCTCGGGCCCGCACTCCAACGGCTACTCGCTCGTCCGCGGCATCGTGGACCGGGCGGACCTGGACCTGTTCGCGCACGTGCCGGAGCTGGACGGGGTGCTGGGCGAGGTGCTGCTGACCCCGACCCGGGTGTACGCCAAGGACTGCGTGGCGCTGACCGCGGCCGTGGAGGTGCACGCCTACGCGCACATCACCGGCGGCGGGCTGGCGGCCAACCTGTCGCGTTCCCTGCCCGGCCACCTGGACGCGGAGCTGGACCGTTCCACCTGGGCGCCCGCCCCCGTGTTCGGCTACCTGGCAGACAAGGGCGGCGTGGGCCGGGAGGACATGGAGGCCACGTTCAACATGGGTGTGGGCATGGCGGCGATCGTCGCGGCGGACGACGCCGAACGCGCCCTGGGCGTGCTGTCCGACCGAGGTGTTCCGGCCTGGCGGCTGGGCACGGTGACGGCCGGTTCGGGACGGGCCGTCCTGACCGGCGAGTACCGCGGCGCGTGAGGAGCGGACGCGAACATAGCCGGTGCGAACCACCGCAGTGGTTCGCACCGGCTATATCCACCTGTCCGCTACGGCCCCCTGGTGCGGGAACCGCGACCGCCACAGGTCAGCGGTTGTCGTCCGAGCGACCTGGAAATCTCGGTCCGCCGGGTACCAGCCCCACCGGACACCGGACCTGCCGGCTACCAGTACTGCTGGGTACTACAGCGTTACCGGGTACTACTTGTCCGAGTCCGAGTACTTGTCGGCAAGATCCGCGTAGCGGTCGACAAGGTCGTCGTGAGAATCCGCGTAGGAATCATCCGGACCCGACGGCCCGGAGGGAGACCCCTCGTCCTCAGCGACACCCAGCTCCGACCGCAGCCGCTCAAGGTCGGTCCCGCCGGAGCTGTACTTGAGCTTCCGGGCGACCTTCTGCTGCTTGGCCTTGGCTCGGCCGCGCCCCATTGGCTCGACCCCCTCAACGATTGGGTTCCGACGAACCCCAGATCACTTACAAACCCGCACTATCGGGCTGACGGCCGTCAAACGCGACTGACGACAGGCGCCAGCTTACGTACACGTACAACCGTACCTGGTCGGCCCCCGTCGTGCCTACGCCACCCGGGTGTGACGGGTGTGGTGAGCGCACGCAACAGCGGCCGCACAGGCTACCCGTGGTGAGTGCCACAGACAACGATATGTGCCACGATGCGATCGTGCTGCCCTACACCGCCTATCTCCGCGTCTACCAGCCGATCAACGCCTTCTCTCCGTACGACCGCGGTTACTGGGAGGAGTACGCGGCCTCCCCCGACCGGCCCCGGCGGATCAACGCGCTGGCGGCGGAGCACGCCGAGAGCCTGAGCCGCCTGGCGGCCACGCCCCCGGTGGTGGCACCGGCGGAGGAGAGCCGCAACGCCTACCTGCGCCGGGTGAACGAGCGGCTGTACGTCTGCCCATGGCAGACCCGGCTGCGCTCGTGGCGGGCCTTCACCGAGTTCACCGGCACGATGCCGGTGGGGGTGAGCACGGCGTTCGTGCCCGTGGACGAGGCGGAGCGGGCTGAGGAGGAGTACCGCGAGTGGCGGGACTCGGGCGCGCTGGTGCGGCCGGGGATCCTGTCCAGCAACTGGACCGTGCCGATCCCCTGGTTCGTGCCCTTCGAGGCCCAGGAGCGGTGCCTGGTGCTGTCGGCGAACTCCACCAGGACCCTGCTGTACCTGACGCGGACCTCGCTCGCCCTGAGACGGCTGGAGCAGACGGCGGCCGTGCTGCGGGAGCACATCGGCGAGCACGCGGTCTCGGCCGCCACCGAGCAGCTGACGGACTGGCTGACGCTGACCGCGCACCCCGACTCGCTGCTGGAGCTGGACTACGGCGGGCTGCCGCACCTCCTCAGCGACGACCACCTCGGCGAGGACCACTCGGTGGCGGAGGTGGCGGGGGCGATAGAGGCCCTGGCGACGGGGAACGGCCGACGCGTGGTCGAGCTGCGCGAGAGGCTCACTCGGCGCTGGAGGTCGGTACGCGCACTGGAGCACGCCAACTGAGGGTTACGGTGTCACCACGTTTTCGTGGACACACACCGTCGTCTGTCGTCATCTGAGAGGGCGGACGCCCGCGCGCCACGCCGGTTACCAACCTGGTACGCCAGGTTTCTCTCTCCTCCTCCGCGGTCTTTTCGCACGTGACAAGGGTGCGAGCCCGGACGTCGTCCGCGCACGACATCAAGAGTCGTGAAACTGGGCATAACGCCCGATAGGGATCGGCATAGACTGTAGTCAAACGATCACAGAGCGCACCCTCAGTAATCAGGAAACCCTTGCCGCGCGGGCAATCCGCGCGGCCCGACCGCCAGCCGAAGCACACGGCGCCCCTTCCCCACCGACCCGCTTCCTCCCCAGCACGCGAACCGCCCGCCGAGGGCCCGGGACCCCACCACGCTCCACGGAGCCGGGTTTCGGTCAGGCAGCCGTAGCACTTCGGGCACTCCGCATCGAGAAAAACGAGGCCGGAGAACGAAGTTTTGACCGAATACGCCACATGCCACTAAACGTGTCGCTAGAATCACTTAGCGTGACGCGGCCACGGGCGGCTTTCTTTGGCCTCCCACGTGCAAAGTTGCTTGGAGTGGTCGCACAATCACCTCGGGTGATGCCAATATAGACCTAGAGGGAATATTGGACATCCGGGCCAAGTGCCAGGATTAAGGCTCAAGGATCGGCACACAGATCCAGGAGGAGAGGCCGTACACATGTCAACTCGCACGCCCGAGGCGGAGCCCCTGTTGACCCCCGCCGAGGTTGCCACCATGTTCCGTGTGGACCCCAAGACCGTGACACGCTGGGCGAAGGCGGGCAAGCTGACCTCGATCCGCACCTTGGGCGGACACCGCCGCTACCGCGAGACCGAAGTCCGCGCCCTGCTGGCCGGAATCCCCAGCCAGCGTACGGAGTGATCTCCCCTGTCTGCGCCGATTCCGGGGGGAACGGTCGGACGGGCTCCGGCCGCTGAGAGCGGCTGACAAAGGTCGAGGGCGGGTCTTCCCACAGGAGGCCCGCCTTCCGCGTGTCCGGACACCGAGGGGCGCCGCAGCCGCGTACCCCCCGTACGGGACCTCCGCGCGGGGACCGTACGCGAGCGCCCGGCGAAGCCGGTCACGCGGACGACCGGACACGCACCACACCCGGGCGGTGCCCGGAGGACGTCCGGCTAGAAGTCCCCGATCCGGTCGTCCATGGCGGTGGTGCGGTCGCGGGCCAGGAAGGTGGCGGCCGCGCCGCCGCCGACCGCCACCACCGCGGCGGTGATCAGCGCGGCGAGCGAGCTGCCCGTCGTCGCCAGGCGGTTGTCGTCCCCGGCGGCCTCCTCCGGCCGCGGCGACTCTTCGTCGGTGGTGCCCTTGTCGCCCGGGGAGGGAGGGGTGGTCGCGGCGTAGGTGGACCCGAGCGCCCACGCGTCGGCGAAGTCCACCGCGAAGCCCCTCTCCCGGCCGACCTCGCCGACCTGCACCCACACGGTCATCCAGCTCCGGCTCCCGCGTCCGTCCCAGTCCTCGTCCTGGTCCCGGAAGGTGGTCTCGTTGGCCTCGAAGCGGATGCGGACGGGCACCTCCAGGGCCACGTCACCGTCCTCGTCGAAGACCTCCAGGACCTCCTCCACCACGGTCCCGTCGGCGTTCTTGCCCAACGGCCCGGCGGAGACGCCGAACGCGGTCAGATCGCCGTGGGCGAAGGTCGTCTCGGTCGCGCCGTCGTACCCGGCGGTCGCCGTGGCGGTCACGTCCGCGAGGGTGAACTCCACGGCGTTGCCGTCGGCGGACACCGTCTCGGCGAGGGCCCCGTCGAGGAGGAGCACGTCCCCGGCCGCGCTCGGGGAGGGGCTGGGGGAGGCGCCCTCCTGCGGTTCGCTCCGGGGTGCGTCGGAGGGCTCCTCGCTCGCCTGGGCCGCGTCCTGGTCCCCCGTGTCCGCGGGGGTGTCGCCGCCGTCCCCGGAGCCCTCGTCCCCGGAGCCCTCGTCCCCGGAGCCCTCGTCCGCGGTTCCCCCGTCAGCGGGGTCCCCGCCCGAGGGGGTCCTGTCGTCCGCGCCGCCGGTATCGCCGGTGCCGCCGCCCGTGCTGTCCGCGCCGTCGCCGCCGTCCGGCGAGGGCTCGTCCCGGAAGGGGGTGACCTCCGAGGACGGTTCGGCCTCCGGTGAGGGGGAGGGCGGCGCGGAGGGCTCGGGCAGGTCCGCCTCCGGCGGCACGTCGATCAGCCCCCGGGCGGCGAGGTCGGCGACCTCCATCCGGAAGGAGGCGGTCCGCACGGTGGAGGCGGCGCGCGCGCTGTCGGCGTCGACCACGGTGTGGCTCTCGCCGTCGATCTCCAGGTAGGGGGCCATCGGCCCGAAGAGGTCCTCGGCCGTGGCGCTGCCCTCGGTCTGCCCGCCGAAGCCGGTGGCGGTGGAGTAGCCGGTGACCACGTCGCCGTCGGCCACCCAGGCCTGTGCGTTGCCCCAGACGAGCTGGTCGGCGGAGGCGGGGAGCGCGGGCACGGCGCCCAGCACTCCGAGAGCGGCGAACAGGACGCCGCCGCGGACGAGGCGGCGCGCGGTCAGCTTGGCGGGAGACACCACAACACTCCTGTTGTATGCGGGGGATGTCCGACCCGGGGGTCGGCCCGTGACCGCCGCGGACGGCGGACAGGGTTGCCCGGCCAGCCGGAGACGGCCGGTCGCGGTGTACGGGGCGGATCGTGTCGGGGCCTTCCCGCCCCGGGAAGGTGACTCTGTGTCGGGCGGTGTGTGCGGGCGCCCTACGGCGAGCCTAACCTCTGGATCACGAAACGGAAACCGTTCGCCGTGGGCCGATCGGACCGGTGCGCGGGCGCCGGCCACCCGGTCAACGGAGGCCGCCGCCGCGAAGTTCCGGACGCCCCGGGAGGGGGCGGGAGCGGTCCCGGGAGGGAGGGGCCCGGACAAGGGAACGGCCCCGGGGAACGTGTCCCCGGGGCCGGATCGGCTCAGCCGACGCCAAGCTCGTGCTCAGCCCTCGCTGGCCTCCGCGGCGGAGTGGGCGGTGTCCTTCCTGCGGCGCGCGAAGTACGCGGCCAGACCGCCGCCGGCGGCGATCGCGGCACCGGCCGCGATCAGACCCGCGATCGGGCTGCCGGTCTGGGCCAGGGACTCGCCGTTCTCCAGCTTCTCCGGCTGCGGCTTCTTCTCGGTCCTGTCCTCCGGGTGGGTCGGCGCGGGCTTGTCGTCGCCGTCGTCACCGCCGTTGTCGCCGCCGCCGTCGCCGATCTCGGCGGCACCGACGCTGGCGAGGCTCTCAGCCAGGTCCACGTAGTGGAACGGGGCCTCGGCGCCGTCGACGGTGAAGGTCACCGCGAAGCCGGTGTAGGCGTCGTTCCAGGTGACGCCGTTCTCCTCGTCGGCGTACTCCTCGACGTACTCGTACGACTCGAGGTCGATCACCACGGCGACCTGCTCACCGCTGTCGAGGGTGACGACCTCGGGGTAGGAGATGTCGGCGACGTCGGCACTGTGGGAGACCTCGCCGTCCCAGCTCTGGGTGGTCGTGGTGGTCACACCCGACAGGGTGGCGTCGAGGACGATCTCGTCCGAGCCGCTGACCAGCCCGGTGCTCTCCCCGTCCAGGACCAGGGTCTCGGCCTCGGAGGCGGTGGCGGGGTCGGTCTCGGGGACCGGGCTGGCCTCCGGTACCTCCGGAGCGGCGGGCTCGCCGCCGGTCTCACCGCCGCCGGTGTTCTCGTCACCGCCTGTCCCACCGCCGTCGGCGCCCTCGCCGCCGGTGTCCTCGCCGCCGGTGTCCTCGCCGCCGGTACCGCCGTCCCCGGACTGACCGTCGTCGACGCCGGGCTCGGTCTCCTCGCCCTCGGGGGCCGGGGGCTCCTCGGCCTCGGGCTCCTCGGTCTCCTCCGTGGGCTCGGGCTCCTCGTCGAGGTTCTCCTCGACGATCTCCTCCACGTCGGAGACGGTGATCTGGAGGCGGGCGATGTCCACGGTGGCCGTGGCGGCGACGCCGTCACTGCCGACCGTGGCGCTGCTGGTGCCGGAGAAGGTCAGCCAGTTGCCGACGGAACCGGATTAGCTGTTGGTGGTCGTGCCGTCGTAACTTACGGCGACGCCCTCCCAGTTGCCGACGGAGGCGTAGGCCCAGCCGTAGTACTCGGCCTCCGCCGCGGCGGGGAGAGCCGTGGCGATGCTGAGCGCGCCGAGAGCGGCGAAAGCCGCTCCGCCCTGGAGAATGCGGCGCGCGGTGACGCGGGTGTTCTTCAAATCAATCCTCTTCGGATCGGCCGCAGTCCGCACTGGCCGGACTGCTCTGGATACGCGCGCCACCGGCCGACTGCGGGGGAGTCGTGGGAACACAGGACGCGAACCAGGATCGGATGGGGGATGGCGGGAGCACACAGAAAGCTCGCTGCCAGCGGGAAAAGGAGGGCGCGGCCGCGACCGCCGGACGGAGGGGGCGCGGGAACCGGGCCGTGGAGTGCTTCCGATTTCCTCACCCAGACCTTACATCCCCACAAAGGGGGCATTCACTTGAAGCCCATCACGAAAGGATCACAGAGAAAGACCCCCTCACTCTGGGCGACACCGCAATTCTCCGCGGAAGTTTTTTCCGGAACCGGTAAACCGAACACCGTATGCCGCGTCTTATAAAGGAAGCGCGTCCCCGACGAATGCCTTTCGCGCGGCCGCTGGCAGGCGCACCGGGTGACGGGCGGCGCACCGCCGGGCGGGGCCCGCCCCCCCTCGGCCGCGATCTCCCCCGGCG